>JASFFK010000097.1:0-8089 GCA_050124335.1 Chromatiales bacterium
CTGGAAAGAAGGTCAAGCCAGCTCAGTAACGCAGCCAGGCACCGATTCCGGCAGGGATTTGATTGATCCGCCGGAATTGCAACATCCCATCACGGAACTGACCCTGATCAAAGCGATGATCGCAGCCGCCAAAGCCGATGGCCACCTCGATCAGAAGGAGCAGAAGCGTATCCATGATGTTGTCGAAAAGATGTCACTGTCGGCAGAAACCAAGGGGGCCATCTTCGACTTGCTCCAGCGTGAGATCGCTATCGAGGAGCTCCTCGATGCATCTGCCAGCATGGAACAAAAATCCGAAGTCTATCTGGCCTCCTGTCTTGTGATCGATATCGACCACCCGAAAGAGCGTGAGCACCTCGGCAGGCTCGCCCGGGCCTTCGATCTGCCTGCCGGGCTTCCGGAGCAGCTCGAGAACGAGGCCAGGCAGGCCCTGCAATAGTGCTGTGACCTGTCCTGAATGAACAAATGACTTCTCAATTCAATGTCATGCAGACCAACTTTGAAAAGAATCAGCGTGTGAAGGATCGACAATTCAACCCAGGTGTGATGGATCCATAGTAGACCTCGCGAGGTGAAGCGGTCCGCGACACTCCGGGCTGCTTCACCATTCACTCCCACCATCCCAGGTGATCTTCAGGGCTCCGGACAGGAGCCCTTTTTTTATCTTGCCAGATGCGACATCCCGTCTGATGCATACGCGGGGCAGAATGACCGGGGTCGACCGGGAAGAAGGCGTGTCAGCTGTCAGGCGAGCGCAGGCAGCAGATAGCCCCATTGGTACCCGCAGAAATCGTGACAAGCAAAGGACCGCATGCTGTTTGCGGCCACGGGATCAGGTCAGGCTTGCCGCCGGAGAAGTGCCGGTTGTTCGAGCCTGCTGCTTCATGAGTTCGACAATGGCATAGACGCCAAAATGACGGCTGGGACTGAGGTTCTCCCTGAGCTGCAGGGCATCGAACAGCTCCTCCAGGTCGAGATCTTCAATCTCTTCCCGCGTCAGGCCTGACATCAGCTCGATGAGTACCGCGAGAATGCCCTTGATAATGGCTGTATCACAATCACCGGTGTAATCGATCTTGCGACCGCCCGAACGTTGCACTGCATGTACCCATACCTGGCTCATGCAGCCTTTGACGCGGTTGTCCTCGGTGCGGTGACGCTCATCAAGTGCAGGTAATTTCTCTCCGAGTTCGATCAGGTAGGCATAGCGCGAAGGCCAGTCTTCCAGAAACTCGAAATCCTCGATGAGTGCAGAGGTGAGCTGTTCAGCCGGCCTGGACATTGAAAGACTCTCCGCAGCCACACATATCCTTGACGTTCGGGTTAATGAACTCGAACCCCTGGTTGAGGACATTGGTGGTAACGAAATCAATCGTCATGCCATCGAGCAATGGAAGCGATGCCTTGTCAGTCACAACGCGAATGCCGTGACTTTCGAAGACATGATCCTCTTCGGAGATGTCGTCGGCATAGTCAACGGTATAGGCATAGCCCGTGCATCCGCTCTTTTTGGTGCCAACACGCAGACCTTCACCCTTGCCGCGTTTTGCAAGCTGCTGGCTGACATGAGAGGCAGCAGCTTCCGTCAGTTGTATCGCCATGGTTCTGGTACCTTCGTTTCATTCACTGGTTCATGTGTTGTTTCAGAGTATGCCGAGTTCGAGTTTCGCCTCGTCGCTGATCATCTCCCTGTTCCAGGGCGGATCCCAGACGAGTTCGACCGTGCAATCGGAAACATCGGGAATTGCCTTCACAGCCTCCTCAACCATGCCGGGCATTGTCCCTGCAACCGGGCAGGCAGGTGCTGTCAGTGTCATCCTGATCAGGACACTGTTGTCACCGGTAATATCAATTGCATAAATCAGGCCGAGGTCAAGGATATTGACCGGTATCTCGGGATCATAAATCGTCCTGATTTGCGCGATGATGGCTTCCAGCATCGCCTCGTCTCCCTGCCGTGTGACCGATGGCGCGGGGCTTGTGATGTTGGCCACCTGGTTCATCCCGTCTCGCCCTCGCTTGCGAGATGCTGCAGCACCATGCGCTTCGCATGATCGCGGATTGGCGTCTCGGATATGCACGAGACGACCTCGTTGGCAAAGGCTGTGCAGAGCATCCGTTCTGCTTGCGCTTTCGGGATGCCGCGCGACCGGAGGTAGAAAAGCATCCCGGGATCGAGTTCACCGACCGTGGCCCCGTGACTGCACTTCACATCATCCGCGAAAATCTCGAGCTGCGGCTTGGTGTCAACCTCGGCCGAGCGCGACAACATCAGGTTCTCGTTGTTCAGCGCAGCCTCGGTCTTCTGTGCATCGCGAGCGACGAGGATCCTGCCATCGAAGACAATCTTTCCATTGGAGCTGAGCAGCCCCTTGAAATGTTCGCGACTCGTACAGTTCGGCACCTCGTGGAGCACTTCCAGATGGACATCATTCAGCTGCTTGCTGCCCGCAAGGATAAGGCCGTCGAGCTCGGCATGGGCATGTTCGCCGTTAAAGATAATTTGCGCTTCAGTCCGCGACCAGGCGCCACCCGACGCGAGGCTGACCTGTCGATAGTTGCTATGCGCCTCCAGTTTGACTGTCAGGTGACCAAGGTGCTGTGCAAGTTCGCTCTCTTCCTGAAGGCGCGTGTGCAGCAGATCACTCTCTTCTGACAAGTGAATATCGATAACAGCATTGTTGAAGTAAGTGCTCTTCCCAAGACTGGTATAGCGTTCGACAAGTTCAAGACTGGTATTGCGCTCGAGCACAACCAGATGGCGAGGATTGTGGATCACAGGGTCAGGCATACCAACTGTGATGTGAAGCAACTCGAGTCGGCGACGTTCACCGCCCTGCTGGTTGACGTGGATGACAGCGCCATCTGACATCAGCGCATTGTTGAGTGTAAAGAAGAACCGGCCTGACAAGTCTGCATGGCCGATTTGCCGCTTGAACCCGGATGGCAGCTTGCTGTCTCCTGCCAGTGTATGCAGCGTGATGCCGTTCCCTGTTTTCAAACCGGAGAGCCCTGGCGCATAGCGGCCATTGACAAAGACGATCCTGTCGCTCGATTCGCTGCCCGGGATCAAAAGCTCCTCGATATCAATCAGATCAAGCGCTTCGAATGGCGCTTCTTCTGCATCGAGACTGAAAGCGGTCTTGTTGATAAATTCGATTGGCGTGTAGCGCCATGCCTCCATCTTGCGGTTCGGCAGTGGCATGTCACTAATCCAGGATGCCGCTTCCTTTTTCAGGACGCTCAGCCAGGGATTCTCATCGCGAATCGTCTCTTCCGGGTGGCGATCACACACCAGCCGACGGATCAATGTGCCTTCAGACTGATTCATTTCACGCCGCCTCGCTGTCGGTGATCCAGTTGTAGCCTTTCTTTTCGAGTTCGAGCGCAAGCGTCTTGTCACCCGACCTGATGATGCGCCCGTCGGCCAGGACATGCACAAAGTCAGGTTCGATATAGTCGAGAAGACGCTGGTAGTGGGTGACGAGAATGATCGCGCGCTCCTCGCTGCGTACCGCATTCACACCTTTCGAGACTGTGCGCAACGCATCGATATCAAGGCCCGAGTCCGTCTCGTCTAGGATCGCGAGACGCGGCTCGAATAGTGTCAGCTGCAGAATTTCGTTACGCTTTTTCTCCCCTCCGGAGAAGCCGGCATTGACCTGCCGCTTGAGCAGTTCGGGTTTCATGGAGACGAGTTCCATCTTCTCCCGGACAAGCTTCATGAAAGCGACCGAGTCGAGTTCCTCCTCGCCGCGGTTTCTGCGCTGGGCGTTGAGCGCTTCCTTGAGAAAGTGCGTGTTGTTGACGCCCGGAAGTTCGACAGGATACTGGAATGCAAGGAAGACCCCGACCGCGGCACGTTCCTCGGGTTCCAGCTCGAGCAGGTCATTGCCATCGAAGCTCACTGACCCTCCAGTCACATCCAGCCCTTCCCGCCCGGCGAGGATGTGCGCCAGGGAACTCTTTCCGGAGCCATTCGGCCCCATGATGGCATGTACTTCACCGGCATTGACCTGCAGGTCGAGCCCCTTGAGGATCTCTTTATCACCGGCGGCGGCTTTCAAATTCTCGATCGTAAGCATGTTTCGTCTCCTCATTCAGCCGACAGCGCCTTCAAGGCTGACGGAAAGTAGTTTCTGGGCTTCCACGGCAAATTCCATGGGCAGTTCGTTGAAGATCTCCTTGCAGAACCCGTTCACGATCAGCGAGATCGCATCTTCCTCGGACAGGCCGCGACTCCTGCAGTAAAAGAGCTGGTCATCGCTGATCTTTGAAGTCGTGGCTTCATGTTCCAGCTTGGCAGACGGGTTCTTGACCTCGATGTATGGATAGGTATGCGCTCCGCACCTGTCACCAATCAACAGTGAATCGCACTGGGTATAATTGCGGGCGTTCTCGGCCTTGCCGGCGATACGGACCAGGCCACGATAGGATTGCTGCCCTTCGGCAGCGGAGATGCCTTTTGAGATGATCGTACTGGTGGTATTGCGCCCGATATGGATCATCTTGGTGCCGGTATCAGCCTGCTGCCTGCCGCGCGTCACGGCAACCGAGTAGAACTCACCGACGGAATCATCGCCGCGAAGGATGCAGCTCGGGTACTTCCAGGTGATTGCAGAACCGGTTTCAACCTGCGTCCATGAGATGTGAGAACGGTCCCCGCGGCAGTCGCCACGCTTGGTCACGAAGTTGTAGATACCCCCGACACCGTGCTCATCGCCCGGGTACCAGTTCTGCACCGTGGAATACTTGATCTCCGCGTCTTCCATGGCGATGAGCTCGACAACTGCTGCATGCAGCTGGTTCTCGTCTCGCATGGGTGCCGTGCACCCTTCCAGGTAGCTGACATAACTGTTGTCGTCCGCAATGATGAGGGTGCGCTCGAACTGCCCGGTGTTACTGGCATTGATACGGAAATAGGTCGAAAGCTCCATTGGGCAGCGCACGCCTTTCGGGACGTAGACGAAAGTTCCGTCGGTAAACACAGCGGCATTGAGTGCCGCGTAGAAGTTGTCTGTGTGCGGTACGACCGACCCCAGGTACTTCCTGAGCAGATCGGGATATTCCTGCGCAGCCTCGGAAATGGAACAGAAGATCACACCTGCCTCGGCCAGTTGCTTTCTGAAAGTGGTGGCGACAGACACACTGTCGAATACCGCATCAACAGCAACCCCGGCCAGCGCCTTTTGCTCATCGAGAGGAATGCCCAGCTTCTCGTAGGTGCGCAGCAGTTCCGGATCGACTTCGTCGAGGCTTTTGGGCCCGTCCTTCTTCCTGGGCGCGGCAAAGTAGGAGATTTTCTGGAAATCGATGGGTGGGTGATGGACGGATGACCACTCCGGCGTCTCCATCTGTTGCCAGTGTGCAAATGCCTTCAACCGGTATTCCAGCAGCCATTCAGGTTCCGACTTGCGCCCGGATATTTGGCGAATGACGTCTTCGTTCAGACCGGGCGGTATGATATCTGTATCAACATCGGTCACGAATCCATGCTCGTAACCGCTCTCGACGTAGTTCTTGATCTGTTCAGCTGTCGTGCTCATTGTGCAAATACCTAGCGTTTTTGTCGGTTATTAGTATCGGGCCAGTCAACCATCACATTCAATACAGTAAAAACTGTGGTTTCTTGTGCCCTGTTCGACTCCGGGGGTGAAACATTGACCTGAAGTCCCTGAGACTGCGGGTTAGCGCTGATTCCGAGCATTCAGGCCCTGTGCAGAGCAAGCGATCCTCTTAACCATGCCTCTTGTTTGGTTATGAATGCGCCTGGTCAAAATCACACACCGGGCAATGTGGTTCATGACAACGGGTACTCCTGAGCCCAGGCGTGTGTACCGCCACGTACCAGAAGGCACTGTGGAAGGCCTTCCGCATGCAGTTTCCTGGCGGCCTCGGCTGCCTTTTCGCCGTGGCGCGAAATCAGGTAAATGGGTTTGTCTCTCCCCGCCTCGTCACCAAGGCGACGGCGGATCTCCGTTCGGCTGATGCATTCGCAGGGAATTGAAATCGCACCGACCGGATGCCCTTGCTCGAAGTCATAGGCCGGTCTGACGTCAATCAGGTGAAGTTGTCTTCCTCGTGTGAGCTGATCATGAATTGCGTTGGGCAGCACTTCCGTAAGCGACTGGTGGTACATGGCAAATCCCCCAGAGGGTATGTGATGAGATACTGGATATGGGGATCACACAATGACTGTGGAAGCTGTGAGTTGTTCGAATTCAGGTCAATCACTCATCGAAAATTTCGAGGTGTGCGATGGCGACAAAAACCGGGCTTCAGTTCGAATTTTCTGAAGAATGCGGATTGAAAAATCGATCACTGGATGCTGAAGGCTGAGACATAATTCAATGATGCCAAACAGGATGACGATCTCTTCTCGTACATCACACAGCTTCTGACAACCTGCACTCCGGTCGCCATGAAAATCATCATCGACACCATCAGCAAAGACGGAACACAACGTATTCGTGACATGCTGCATTACAATCTGGGCGGATTCGAAGCAGACATCAGCCGTGTGCGCGTGAGTCTCCGCTCGGAAAGTGATGTTCCCGGGAAGCATCTCAGCTGTTGTCGCGTCACCACACACCTCATGAACAAAGAATGCATCGCTGTGCAGGAATTGCAGTTTTCCGAAGCACTTGCAGTGACGCGCGCGATCGAACGCACCGGCAGGGCCATCAGCCGCAAACGACGCTCCGGTCATTATTCGCGTTCCCCCTGAGCCAGTTTTTCACTCGCTTTCGCATCTTCCCGCATGATTCAGGAAGACTCGCCCGTCTAGGGACGGGCAAATTCAGGACTTTCCACATCATTCGGTTTTTTCGAATATTCCCGTCTCTTTATTCGATTTTTGTTTTCCCCTTTCTGACCATATAACTCTGACATGGAGCCGGTATGCAGCATGCCGGCACAAGCAGAAAATCAGCACGGGTGACAACAAATGACATATGCGGATCTCTTCCACCTCAGCCTGCCTGGCCTGCTGATCCTGTTGAAGCTCGGAATCCTGGCATTCGCCATCACGTCTGTTGCCCGTTGCGTTGTCCGAACTCAGCCGCAGAGTGCGGTCGTTCAGAGAACTGCGCGAAGCAGTCGGCAGCAGAGGTAACACAGATGGGAACCCACGCTGCTGCGCTGGTTGCAGCTATTTTCCTTGTCATCTGGCTACTGCTCACGAATGGTGATCCCGCCTCGCTGTTGATCGGCTTGCCGGCGATCGCCGGTGCTCTCATTCTCGCGCGCAGTCTCGCGCCGGCCAAAGCCCGCACACTCTCAGTCAGAGGAATGCTGGGCTTCATTCCCTACTTTCTCCGGGAATCGCTTCGCGGTGGCTGGAATGTCGCACGGGCGACACTCTCACCGCGCATGCGGCTCACACCGTTTTTCGTCGATTACAGGATCAGTCTCGACAACGACGGGGGCAGAATCTTCTTCACGAACTGCGTCAGCCTGCTCCCGGGAACCCTTGCTGCGAAGCTCGATGGCAGGCATCTCAGGGTGCATGTCCTCGACGACAGGTCAGATCCGCTCAGGGATCTCGAGCAACTCGAGGCACGCATCGAGGCAATCTTCCCCGAGCGGCATGATGCAGCGGAGACAGGGCATGATTGAGACGGTATTGCTCACAGCCTCACTGCTGCTTCTCGTCATACTGATCACAGGACTGATGCGCGCCCTGATCGGCCCGAGCCTGCAGGACCGGATGCTCTCGATCCAGCTGCTGGGTACCGGCGGGGTTGCCCTGCTGATCCTGCTCGGGTTGCTGCTGGACATCGAGGCACTCGTCGATACCGCCCTGGTCCTGGCGCTGCTTGCCGCAGTCGCTGCTGCCGCGCTGACACGCCGGGAGAAACGCCATGATTGAACTGCTCGGTTCGCTCTTCATCCTTGCATCGCTTGCATTCTTTGCTGCAGGCAGTATCGGCCTGCTCCGGCTGCCCGGTGTCCATGCACGGCTGCATGCACTGACCAAGGCTGACAATCTCGGACTTGGACTGCTTGTCGCGGGCGCAGGCCTGATCGGAGGCGATCTGCTGCTGGCATTGAAGTTATTGCTCGTCTGGCTGCTCGTCATGATCGCCAG
>JASFFK010000098.1:0-8028 GCA_050124335.1 Chromatiales bacterium
CAGGCCTCAAACAGTGCGGTGTCCTTGAAGCTCGGGATATCGAACAGGAAGAAGTACTCTGTCGCTACACCGGTTCCCAGGTAGCCGGTAACCGGCATGATGATCATGATGGCATACAGGGCGTAGTGGCCGAGTCTGGCCGCGAGGTGTTCCAGCCTGCTGCCGGGTACAGGATCCGGATGCCGGTTCGCAATGCGCCACAGGATACGCAGCAGCACGATGACACCGATGGTTACGCCGATGGAGAGATGCAGCTGCAGTGCCGTCCAGTTCTCCGGGGTTTTCGCCTCCGTGAACCAGTGACGGTAGTAGACCGAGACGTAGGAACCCAGGAACAGCAGCGCAGTCAGCCAGTGCAGCCATTTTGCGACGGTACCGTAATTGTCAGCGGTGTTTCTCAACGTCACGTCAGTCTCCTCACATGGGATTGCGGTGATATGAATTCAGTATCAGAGATCATTTTCCCCGGAAAATAATCTCCGACACTGTTTTCAGACGCCATTGTCTGATTTTACGCAGAAAATAATCTCTGACACTGTTTGCGGTTTTCCCGGGGCCCCGGCGTGCGAAACTTCGTTCATGAACCTGATAAACAGTTATGCCAGCCTCCCCGAGGTTTTTTACTCTCCCGTGCAGACAGATCCTGCTCCGGACGCCGAGTTAATCGCCTGGAACGCGGAACTGGCAGCACACCTCGGGCTGGATGCTCTCGCGGCGGACAGGGAGAAGCTGACAAGTATCTTCAGTGGCAGCCAACCCTTGCCGGGCGGACAAACCATTGCGCTGGCCTACGCCGGTCACCAGTTCGGCAATTTCGTGCCGCAACTCGGTGATGGACGGGCCGCCCTTCTTGGCGAGGTGATCAGCCCGGCCGACGGACGCCACTATGACATCCAGCTCAAGGGATCCGGCCAGACTCCCTATTCGCGCCGCGGGGACGGGAAATCCTCGCTGGGCCCCGTGCTCCGCGAGTACCTGCTCAGCGAGGCGATGCACAGGCTTGGTGTTCCGACCACGCGCGCACTGGCTGCAGTCAGCACCGGCGAAACCGTCTATCGCGACACCATGGAACCGGGCGGGGTGCTGACGCGCGTCGCCTCGAGTCATCTGCGCGTAGGCAGTTTCCAGTACCTTGCTGCGAGAGACCATCGTGATGCCCTGAAGCAGCTGGCAGACTACGCCATCGCCCGTCACTATCCCGACGCGGCTGCTTCAGATACTCCGGTGCTGGCCTTCTTTGCAGGCGTGGTTGAGGCGCAGGCGACACTCATCGCCCGCTGGATGGCTCTCGGGTTCATTCACGGTGTCATGAACACGGATAACTGTGCCATTTCGGGCGAAACACTCGATTACGGTCCCTGCGCCTTCATGGACGAGTTCCATATCAACAAGGTGTTCAGTTCCATCGACCGCATGGGCCGCTATGCCTACGGGCAGCAGGCTTCCATCGCGCAATGGAACCTCGCGCGGCTGGCGGAGTGCCTGATGTTGCTGGAGGGTGAAAAGGAGAAGTACGAGGGTGCGCTGGAAAGGTTCGCGCCACGTTTTGAAGAAGAGTACTTCGGACTCATGCGTGAAAAACTCGGCCTTACAAGCCACGAGGAGGGCGATGGCGAACTGGTCACGGCCTGGCTGCAACACCTTCAGGATCACCAGCTGGACTACACCCGCAGCTTCCTGCAGCTGGCGGACCGGGTCGGCGAAGAGAGTCCGCCTCGCTTCGGGGAATTCGAGACTCACTGGCTAACGCGCATCGACAATCAGCCCGGTGGCCGGCAGAAGGCCGCGGAGCAGATGGCCCGCGTGAATCCCGTCGTGATTCCGCGCAACCACCAGGTCGAGCGCGCTATCCGTGCTGCCTTTGAAGGCGACTTCAGCGTCTTTCACGAACTGCGCCAGGTGCTGGCAGAGCCATTCACCCGTCAGGAAGGGCTTGATCATTACTCGGAGCCGCCCCGCGCGCATGAGCGGGTCGAGATGACGTTCTGCGGGACTTGAGAGGCCGGTGTCAGAGATCATTTTCTCTGAAAATAATCTCCGGCAGCTCTAACCGTACGACACCTATGCTGCGGCACTTCCAAACACCATTGTCAGAGGCTACTTCTTCCCAAACTCCCTGATGGCCGTCGACTCTTCCAGTCCAACCCCGCCTGTCACACAGGAGACATCGTCGTTGACCTCTACAGGCGTCAATTCTGCGACAGCTGCAAGGGGCAATAGCGAACCGAGCAGCAATGCCACGGAAATGAAAAATCGTCTGTATTTCATCGAAACATGCCTCCATTGAAACAATCACCGGGATAGGGACAGCAGGCACGATTGCTTGCTATCTCTGGATCTCCGGGAAGTCGTAACAGTTGATATCCGGCCTGTATAGCAGCTGCTCTTCCGCGCTCTTGCCATTCAGCGCAAGTTTGAAGAAACGGTGAATCTGCTTGTTTCGCGTGACGGCATTGCCTTCAAAGTAGGCATGCGAGTTGCCGACATAGGGTGCGTTCGTGAAGTTGATGTATTTCGCCTTGGTTGACATGAGACCCGACAGGGTATGCCCGAGCCGCGAGAGCTGGTCCTGCCCGGATTTCATGCGTGATGCCGCCAGTGCATTATCGTCTTCATTGATCGTGATGTAGAGGCGCCGGCGGTAGTGCAGACGATCCACCCACAGGGAATGATCCAGGTTATTTGTGTCTGCCGCGACCATCAGGATGTTGTCGAATGTGAGACCCGTTCCCACGGATATGCTGGACTTGAGCATCTGTTTCAACACGTAGTTGCCCATGCTGTGCAACATCAGGTTGATCGTGAAAGGGCAGTGCTTGTCGACGAGTCTGGCATAGAGTGAATCGCGTTTCTCGAGGTCTTTGGGGTGCTTCCTGCTTGCTTCATGCCAGAATCCGGCCAGGTTGTTGCTCGTGAGAAGAACAAGGTTCCTGTTGATAAATCCCAGCATGCGATCAAGGGCGACAACGGATGCCTTTGCATCATTCTTGTCGCTCTTGTAATTGGCGACACCCTTGAGTCCGCCTCCGTCGGCAGGCCAGCTGAAGGGAACGACAATGACGCCATAGCGCTTTTCGATGTGATGGGCGCGGTTCAGGACATCCTCGACATCGTTGTTGTAGCCGTGGACAAAAAATAGGATGCTCCGTTTTTCCTTGCGCGCCTGTGCTGCCAGTTTGCATGCCATTGATAAATCGATGTAGTGCTTCTTCTCGGGGTCGAGAGGAAGATCAAACGTGTCGATCAGCTCTTTTGCTTCCTGCCTGCTCAGTTCGTCTTCAAGAACGTCGGCATGCCACTTGTTTTTCTTTCTGGTTATCTTCGCAATGCGTAGCTCATTTGGCCCCCTGGTATTCGGGTGGTCGCCAAAGACGTCCAGTGCAGGTCCATCGTTTCTGTTGATTACACGGTTTGTTACCAGGTACATAGTCACTCCTTGTTGTTGATGTCTATCGAGGTATCCGCCTGTGTGTCGTCTCGGGATATTGTTCATGCTGCAGAGTTGTCATCTCCGGAATGGGATGCTGAAAAGGAATGTTTTGGGGATGGTTTGGCAAGCACGCGAACTATCCTGTTTTGTGCAGAGATCCTTCAGGTTTTTTTGAAAAGGACGCAATCCGGATAACTGTTCAGCTACCCGAACGGTTCTATCGAGTATAGTTCTTTACTGCGGGCTCGCAACGGACTGCGCTCCAGCCGGTCCATTCCTGTGCGATTCGACAGGCACCGGTCAGGCCTGGGCATCTCATCAGGCGAATGACCAACAATCAGGGCTGTGTAGTTCCCGGGCAGGATTTTTCTGATTTGGCGGGCGTATTGAGCTGTGAAAACCGGTTTGCTGGCACGAATCCTGCTGCATTAATTCAAGACAAGACAGACCCCCTATCGTCCTTAGCCAGTCAGCACAATGACGAAAAGAGTGAGCACAATCAAACACAACGGACTCAACCCCCATACCGCAGAATACATCGACCAGCTCTACGAAGCCTGGAAACTCGATCCGCAGAGCGTCACCTCCGAGTGGCGGCACTACTTCTACGGATTCGAAGCCGCTCACACCGAGACGGGTGTCTCGCCTGGCTCGCTTGTCGATCCGGCGCAGACTGCGCTTTCGAACGTGGATGTCTCGGCTTCAGCAGAACGACTCATCACCGCTTATCGCATGATGGGTCACCTGTGTGCGATGACTGACCCCCTGGGTCTGCACGAGCCTGACAAGCCTGTCGAGCTGGATCCTGCTTACTACGGGCTTGATGACGAGGCGCTCATGACGGAGATGTCGCATGTCGCGATCGATCCGGGCCGTGACCTGCCACTCGCGGAGATTATCGAGGTCATGGAGCTGGTTTACTGCGGTTCGCTCGCGACCGAGTATATGCATATCAACGATGCCGAGCAGCGCCGCTGGCTCGAGCAACGGCTCGAATCGACGCGCGGAGACTGGCAGTCGCAGCACAGCGACGTGGCGCGAACCGACATCCTTCGCGACCTGACGGCTGCCGAGGGGCTCGAGCACTACCTGCATCGCCGCTATGTCGGCCAGAAACGCTTCTCGCTGGAAGGTGGGGATTCGCTGATTCCGATGCTCGATGAAATTGTCCAGGGCGGTGGGCAACTCGGTATCAATCACATCGTCATCGGCATGGCACACCGTGGACGTCTCAATGTTCTCGTGAACCTCATGGGAAAATCACCACAGGAGCTCTTTGACGAATTCGAAGGGCACTATGAACCTGACACCATGCCAGGTTCGGGTGATGTGAAATATCACCAGGGCTTCTACTCCAATATCCAGACGCCAGGCGGGCCTGTCCATGTCGGACTTGCTTTCAACCCGTCGCATCTTGAGATTGTCTCGCCAGTCGTCGAGGGCGGTGTGCGTGCGCGCCAGGACGGGGGTGGCAAGGACGGAAGGAAAAGAGTGATGCCGGTTCTGATCCATGGCGATGCGGCTTTTATCGGGCAGGGGGTCACAACCGAGACGCTCAATCTCTCCAAGACCCATGGCTACCACACCGGGGGCAGCATCCATCTCGTCGTGAACAACCAGATCGGCTTCACGACCAGCATGCCCCTGGAGGCGCGTTCGACACTCTATTGTACCGAGGTCGCCAAGCTGATCCAGGCGCCGATCTTCCATGTCAACGCCAATGATCCCGACGCAGTCGTCTTTGTCACGCGGCTGGCGCTGGAGTATCGCAACACTTTTCACAACGACGTCGTGATCGACCTGGTCTGTTACCGCCGCCAGGGTCACAACGAGGCCGACGAGCCCATGATCACCCAGCCCGGCATGTATCGCAGGATCCGTGAAATCGAGACCACGCGGGCGATCTATGCAACGCGTCTTGTCAGCGAGGGGCTTATCGACGAGAGTGAAGCCAGTCGCATGGTCAGCGACTATCGCGAGACGCTCGATAGCGGAAAGGTGACGGTCCTTGAATTCCTGCACGGTTCACCAACCGGTTATCTCCACACTGACTGGCACCGTTTCATGAATGCCAGGCCTGTCAGCATCGTACCGACGGCGATCAGCTCGGAGACCCTGCAGCATCTTGGCAAGAGGATCACTGAAGTACCGGATGGCTTTGCGTTACACCGGCGGGTCAGGAAAGTGCTTGATAGCCGCATCGCCATGCTGGCCGGTGAACAGGCGCTGGACTGGGGTATGGCCGAACATCTTGCCTGTGCCTCTTTGCTGCACGAGGGTGTCTCCATCAGGCTTTCCGGCCAGGATACCGGGCGTGGCACCTTCTCACATCGCCATGCCATCCTGCATGACCAGGAAACCGACGATCGCTTCATCCCGCTCAAGCAGGTCGCGGAAGGCGAGGCGAGGTTCACGCTCATCAACTCCATGCTGTCGGAACTGGCAGTGCTGGCCTTCGAGTATGGCTACGCGACATCCAGTCCGGAGACACTGGTGATCTGGGAAGCGCAGTTCGGTGATTTTGCCAACTGCGCCCAGGTGGTCATCGACCAGTTCATCTCCAGCGGTTACCTGAAGTGGGGGCGGTTTTGCCAGTTGACCCTGCTTCTTCCACATGGTTATGAGGGGCAGGGTCCGGAACACTCCTCCGCGCGCCTGGAGCGTTTCCTGCAGCTCTGTGCCGAGCTCAACATGCGAGTGTGGAACCCGAGTACGCCTGCACAGCTCTTTCACCTGCTGCGTGACCAGTACAAGCGCGACTTTCGCAGGCCCCTGGTCGTGATGACACCCAAGAGCCTGCTGCGGCACCCGCTCTCCACATCGTCACTGGACGACCTCACCGCAGGCGGTTTGCAACTGATCATCGAGGAGATCGATGCTCAGGATGTGGCAGCGATCCGGCGCGTGGTGCTGTGCAGCGGCAAGGTCTATTTCGACCTGCTCAAGACGCGCAGGGAGCGCAACATCGACGACATCGCGATTCTGCGTATCGAGCAGCTCTATCCGTTTCCGCGCAAGACACTCAAGCGGATTCTGGAGCAATACAGCAATGCCGGCGAACTGGTGTGGTGCCAGGAGGAGCCGAGGAACCAGGGCGCCTGGTACCAGATCCGGCATCATTTGCGCGTCAGCAAGTTGTCGCAGATGACGCTCGGCTACGCAGGGCGGGCACCGTCGGCATCACCGGCCTGCGGCAATGCGCGGCTGCATGTCCTGCAGCAGCAGAACCTGATCAACCGCGCCCTGTCAGCCGAACCTGTGGACGACCCCGGAGAGCGCCTGGAGGATACGGAGATGCACTGGCAAACGCCTTTCTGAGTCTTTGCGCAAGACATGCAGGATCATCTTTTCCTGTTGGCTCATGTAAACTCGCCATGGATTGATTGCACCAACAGTGAGGAATGAACGGGGTCATGGCTAACGCGAAACGAAGAGCACGTATCTGTCTGGAATCCGATTTCGAAGTACGGGACTCGGGAATTGCGGGTATCGGGATGGGGCTCTTCGCAGTGAATACCATCCACCGTGGCGACACTATCGGTCCCTACACGGGCATCATCATCACGGATGAGGAGGCAGAAACCGAGCCCTGGATTGATTCCCATTACCTCCTTTGGGTCTGCAAGGACATCAACATTGTCGCCGAGGGAGAGCTGGCCAGCTACACGAGGTACATCAATCACAGTGACAGCCCAAACGCGCGTTTTGTTGTCTCGACGCGCTGGAAAAAGGCGCGGGTCGAGGCGCTGAAAAGAATCCGTCCCGGCGAGGAGATTTTTCTCGATTATGGTCCCTATTTCTGGGAGGCCGTTGGATTCGACAAGCAGTGAACAACAGGGGAAGTCCAGGCACCCGTTTCCTGAAAACAGGAGTCTCCCCCATGTTTCTGGGTGATTTTTAGATAACAGATGAAGATTACAGACTACTTTTCTGAGGATGCAGACGGTATTCAATTCAGCCGCCAGCAATCCAGTGACTTTGCCAAGCAGGTGGCGGACGATTTCAATCCGATTCACAATCCGGACAGCAAACGCTTTTGCGTGCCGGGTGATCTGCTGTTTGCCGTGGTGCTCTACCGCTATGGATTATGTGAGCACATGCACTTCAATTTCTCGGGATTGCTGTCAGATGGCATTTCTCTCCGGTTTCCCGAGACCGGCGCCAGTGACGTCAGCATCACTGACAGGAACGGCAAGGAATATCTGAATTTCAGTCGCAGCGGCGAGTGTTCAACAGAGCCGGAGTTGATCAGGAATCTGACGCAAAGCTATGTGGCGTTTTCCGGCCACAATTTTCAGCATGTCCTCGTGCCGCTCATGCAGGAACAGGATGTCATGATCAATCCGGACAGGCCTCTGGTGATTTATGAAAGCATGTCGGTGGACCTGGACCGGCTCGATATCACCAACCCTGAATTGACGTTGGAAAAGTCGACCCTCGAGGTCGCGGGCAAGCGTGGCAATGTGCGCATGGAGTTCCGCCTGACAGCAGACCAGGGCGATTTTGGCGTCGGTGCCAAAACGATGATTCTCAGCGGACTGCGACCCGCAGATCCCGCAATACTGCAGAAATTGCTGGATGACTATACGGGATACAAG
>JASFFK010000099.1:0-7962 GCA_050124335.1 Chromatiales bacterium
CGAGCACTCTCTCGCGGTCGACAGGCTGGACAGTGGCTGCCTCTTCCTGATGAACCTCTTACAGGCCGGGAACAAGGATTACTGGAATATCGCCTTCAGGGCATTCGGAACTCCCGACCAGTTGATGTACAACCTGCGCAAGACGGCAGACCGTCTCTTTCAGGAACTGCCAAAGCAGGGCTTCAGCATCGACAACAGCTTCGGCTATGCGCACTGGTTACAGCGCTTCCGTTAATTGCCGTTTGCAGTTCGTGCTGACTCTCTGCCATGCTCGAACTCGTGACAGTCGAAAAGCCCGGAGTCTGCTCAATGCCTAACAATGTTCTCGGTGAACCACTCGAACCCTGCTCGATGGAGCCACTGACAGGATGGACCAGGAATGGCTCATGCGAAACAGGTGAGCAGGATATGGGTTCCCACACGGTCTGCGTCCGCGTAACAGATGCATTCCTGGATTTCAGCCTGCAGCAGGGCAACGATCTGAGTACGCCCATGCCCGAGTATGGTTTCCCGGGCCTCAGGAACGGCGATCGCTGGTGTGTCTGTGCCGCGCGTTGGAAAGAGGCTTTCGAAGCAGGTTGTGCCCCGCGGGTCATGATGCGCTCGACTCATGAAAAAGCACTCGAGACTGTTCCTTTCGAGGATCTCAAGACTCATGCAATCGATCTGAACTGAGATGACACCATGCGTGACCAGGCAAGAAGAGAAAAGCTGAAATCCAGGATTCACTCGCTCGAACACCAGTCACTGAAACTGCAGAAACAGCTCAGGGATGTGAACCACACCCTCTGCAGGCTGCTAGATGAAATCGGCAGCAAGGAACGCGTAAAAGTACAGAACACAGACCGGGAAAAACTCTCATAGGATTCCAGCCATGCGCATTCTGATCGCTTACGCCAGTATCGAGGGACAGAGCGAGAAAATCGCACACAGGATCGCCGACACGCTCGAACGTGATGGCACGAACTCTATCCTTGTGAACACCCGGAAGCACAGGGATGCTTCCTGGCCGGAAGGGTGCGATGGACTGATCGCGGGCGGCCCCCTTCATCGCGAACACCACCCGCATGAGCTCGGCCAGTGGCTCACGGATCATCGCAGTGACTGGACCGGACTTCCAACTGCCTTTTACTCGGTGAGCCTTTCGGCCGCATCCGACCGGCAACAGGATCAGGATGATGCTCAACGCGTGATGTCGCAGTTCCTCGACGAGGTTGGCATGCATCCCGACATGACAGCCACGATCGCAGGCGCGCTGAAATACAGTCGGTATGGCTTCTTCAAGAAGCGCATCATGCGTGACATCGTGAAGAAGTCCGGCGGCAAGGAGCTGGACATGTCCAGAGATTACGAGTACACGAACTGGGAGCAAGTCGATACATTCGCGAGAGACTTCCTTGCTTCGATTCCCCGAAAGTGACGGTTGATGCCTGTCATACAGGGATCCCTGGAGCAAATGAGGGTATATTAGCCGCCCGGCTGGCCGGTCGTATTGACAGTGCCCTCCTTACACCCCACTGCCACTCCGTGTCGGAATTTGTTCCCCTTATGCCTGCAGTAGCCAGGTCAACACGGCAATTGAGCTGCAGTTGCTCGCCCTGCATACCCTGTCGGAAGATGTGAACTCCGTCCATCTGCTCTTTCCTTGCATGCGCCGATCTATGCAGGCCACGAAATAACATCGCTTTGCAATTCACAATCATCAACGCATGCAATGAAAAAAGACCCGTTGCTGTTACAGTAAAGATCAGAGTAACTCACAGAATACCTGCGCCATGTCTGCGAACAGCATCCCCCCCTGGAACATACTCGAATCGAAAAAAGGCCCCGACCTCAAGCTCTTCAGCTCCCGTTTTGACCGCGTCGAAAACCCGAGAAACGGCATGCGCATGGAGGCGGTCGTGATCGAGTCGCAGGACTGGGTCAATGTTGTCGCACTCACACCCGGCAAAAAAATCATTCTCGTCAAGCAGTACAGGTTCGGTACCGGGAAGGTGTCGCTCGAAGTCCCTGCCGGCATAGTCGACCCGGGAGAGACTCCCGTCGAAACGGCCAGGCGTGAACTGCTGGAAGAAACCGGTTATCGCTCTGATAACTGGAAACCGGTCGGCAGGGTCGAATCGAACCCGGCATTCATGAACAACGAATGCCACTTCTGGCTGGCCACCGACGCCATCAGGACGGGCGGGCAATCACTCGACGAAGGAGAAGATATCGCGGTTATCGAACTGACGCTCGACGAACTCCATAGTGCAATCGAACGGGGCGAGATGCGCAACTCGCTGAGCCTCCTGGCTCTTGCACGAGTCTTCGATATGCGGGCTGGCGAATGGCAATGACGCGACACGCAGGCAAGCAGGATCTGAATGCACGCTCACAGGGAGCAATTTGCCGCTCAGAGAAACCGCTTTGAAATCTCCCACAGAACAAAACCTGCGCTCACCAGAAAGCCAGCCAGGGGCACCGCGACCGGCAGGCAGAGAATGCCGGCGGGCGCTTCTTCTTTCCGCAGTTTGACAAGGACGAGCGACAGGTTGACGAGGGAAAAGACCGTCAGGGCCATCCCGGCGGTGATCCTCGCGAGCTGCTCGAGGGGGACGAGCAGCGACAGCAACATGATGAGCATCGCTGTAAACAGCGTTGCATTGACCGGGGTTTGCGTTTTTCGCGAGACCTGGCCAAACCAGGAAGGAAGTTGCCCCATGCGGCTCATACCATAAAGCACACGGCTTGCCATGATAATCAGGATCAGCCCGCCATTGACAACAGCGAGCACCGCAACTGTGCTGATCACAAGTGGCTCTTTCCCGGTAATGGTTTCGTAGACCAGCGCGAGCGGCGCTTCCGATTGCGCCAGCTGCGCCGGCGCAACCCATACAAGCGCATTCCAGGCCACGCCCATATAGAGCAGGGTCGTGATCACGAGTGTCAGGATGATGGCGATGGTCATGGTACGCCCGACATTCCTCACCTCTTCGGCGACGTTGACCATGTCCTCGAAACCAATCATCGCATAGAAAGCAAGGAATGCGCCTGCCATGACGCCATGCAGCAGCTCGCCATCAAGGCGCTGCGGCATCACCGGAGGCAGGGATTCCGCTGAAGGCAAATGCCACAGGGATACCAGGATCACGAGGAGCAACCCCCCGATCTCGACAAGCGTGATGATAGCCGCAGCCATCGCAGATTCCCGGATTCCCCAGGCCGCCAGTGAGGCAAGGAGAATGACGGTGACAACGATGGAGATCTCGAACCCGACAGGAATCAGGGCGCCAACATAGCCCGCGAGACCACGCATCAGCGCAGCCGTGGAGATGACACCGATCATAGCAACAAGCAAACCCGTCACACGGGACAGCCAGTACTGCCGAAATCCCGCTCTCACATAGGCCGATTCGCCCGCACTTTGCGGATAGCGGCCAGCAAGCTCGGCAAAACTGAGCGCAGAAAAGCCTGCAAGCAGGGCTGCAACAAGAAAGGAGAGAGGGGCCTGGTAGCCCGCCTCACCAGCGATCTTTCCTGCGAGCGCATAGATACCTGCCCCGATGGTGCTCCCAAGCCCGTAGAGTGTCAGCAGCCAGGGACCAAGTGCTCGCCGGAGGCTTGCCTCTTCCGCGGAGTCACCTGTAGGTCGCATCGATCATCTCGCGCGTGAGAATACCGTAGACCCGGTTTATGCCGGGTGCAGTCTGACGCTGCACATAGAGCGCCTCTGCATTGCTGTTGTTCAACTGCTCCTGCGCCTCCTGCAATGTTGCCTGCAGGTGAATTGGCGCCAGGCCATATCGTCGTCCGGGAATCTCCATCAGGTCGATGGTTTCATCATTGTCCGCCCCCCGGGCTTCGAGATAACCGGCGAGATCCGCAGCACGCAGCAGCGTATGCGGTCCTTTTTCAGAGCCGATGATCAGCCAGGCAGGCTTATGCTGCAGCAACTCTTGCGCTGCTTCCTGCCCGATTGTTGCCTCGGTGCGCACACAGGACTTGCTCATCGTCCCTGCAACACCTATGCGGCGAAGTGCCTGCAACACGGGCGTGGTGCTGTAATCCATCCCGGAGGCCTTGAGCATGGTGATGAAGAGCGATTCCTTGCGGAAGAGTTCGCTGGCGGTGAGTGAGGCCGTAATGATAACGACCATCCCGGGCATGATGATGCCCGGACTATGCGTCAGCTCCATGATAGCAGTCAGCGCAGCGAGCGGGGCTTGCAGACTGGCACCCATCATGGCGCCCATGCCGAGCAGCGCAAAAAAACCGACATCGACCTCGAAACCGGCAAGCACAAACAGGTTGGCGACAAGCGCACCGAGCACGGCCCCGATGAAGAGCGAGGGACCGATCATGCCGCCGGGAATGCCGAGCCCTACACTGAGGGAGGTTGCAAGCAACTTTCCGGCGACGAGCAAGGCAAGCGCGAAAAGCCCGAGTTCACCGAGCAGCGCATCGTTGACCGAATCGTAACCGATGCCCATGACTTCGGGTAACAGGACAGCAAACAGTGCTGCAATGAGCGCTGCAGCCAGGAAGCGCTGCCAGAGTGCAAACGAGCGGCCGATGCCCGTCACGAATTGCATCGAATGAATGAAAGCGGCCGACAAAATCCCCACCGCCAGCCCAAGGAGCAGCACAAGCGGCATGTGCGCCAGATTGGCCAGCTCCATTGTCGGGATATCGAAACCGGCCTCGTTACCAAACACCGCGATGGAGACGAGTGTGGCACTTGCCGCAGCGAGGATCACCGGAATAAAACTCGCGATCGTGTACTCGAGCATAACGATCTCGAGCGCAAAGATCACTCCGGCCAGTGGCGTATTGAAGGATGCGGCGATGCCGGCTGCCGTGCCGCAACCCACAAGTGTCCGGATACTGTTGTTCGGCAAACGCAGCCACTGGCCGAGCAGACTGCCGCTGGACGCACCGAGATGCACATGCGGTCCCTCGCGGCCGACCGAATAACCACCGATGATGGCTGCAGCCGCACCGAAGAACTGCAGCAGGAGTTCCCGCAGTCGCAGGTGCCCCTGGTGATAAGCCATGCGCTCCATGACGCGCGCGACACCAAGCACATGAATGCCCTTGCTTGCAAAGTGGAACAGCAGTATCAGGAAGAGCCCTGCGAAGATCGGCAGAAGTGCGCGATACTGCCATGCCAGCGCCTCGTAATTTTCCGGATTCCCCGAGAGCAGCATTGCGAGAACACCCTCGGCAAGCAACCTGAAAGCGACAATCACGATGCCTGTCATGATTCCGGCGATAATGCCGAGGAAAGCAAGCTGCGCAAGCGCATCGGGTCTCGCCAGCTTGAGCTGGAGCGACTCGAGCCTTCGCGTTATCCAGTTGTCTCTGTCAGTCTTCCTCACCACTGAAGCTGCCTGCTGGCGGTTCCTCCACTGCGACCTCTGTATCCATCATACAACGAAGGCCAGAGAGGCACAGGGCGAGGCAATCAGCCCCGGAAGGCTTCCGGCGATGAGAGATAGGCCAGCTCCTCGGGCGTGCTGTCCCTGCCAAGGATACTGTTACGGTGCGGGAAGCGTCCGAAGCGCCTGATCAGGTCCCGGTGATGCCTCGCAAAACGCAGATTATCCTCCAGACCGGCTGCCTCGAAGAGCTCTACCGACAACTCCTGGTGAGAAAGGGATTCACTGTGCATCAGGGGCATATAGAGAAAGGCAACGCGTGAGCCGTGGAGTTCTCTGTCCTGTTTTCTCGTCACTGCTTCAAGAGCGACTCCGACTGCAAGATGCTCGGTCGAAAAACTGTCCGGCTTGCCACGAAACATGTTGAGGGGGAACTGGTCGAGTACAATCGTCAGCGCGAGGCTTCCCTCGGCAGTTGCTTTCCAGTGATCACATTCTCCGGTGGCAGCACGACTCCACAAGACCGCATATTGCTTGCGTATCTGGCGATCGATCGAAGGCGTAGAGTTGAACCAGTGCTTCTCCATTTCCGGTGAAAACCAGAAATCGAGAATCTCGCGCGTCCCGGTCTCTCTTTTCATATTCAGTGTCATCCCTATCCGGCAATCAATTTCAAGCCTATCAGAATCGTGACTGTTTCAAAGCCGCGTTTGATCCAGCGATTTCCCTTCGTAATTGCAAGGTGAGCGCCTGCATATCCACCGAGCAATGACCCTGCCAGAAGCGCTGGAAGCCAGGACCACCTGATTTCGCCCAGGAGACCCAGCGTCAAGGCGCCGGCCCCGTTCCAGAAAACGCCGACAAGAACAAGTGTGTAGGCGACAGCACGCTTGTAGTCGAGCCCGAACCAGCGAATCAGCCACAAGGTCACGAAGAGCCCCGTTCCCGATGTCAGGGAACCATTCAGCACACCGATCAGGAAGAGGACCAGGCCGCCCGTGAAATAGCCACGTTTGTCGCGATGCGCTGGCGCATAGACCTGACCAAGCTCCTTGCGCCAGACAGAGTAGAGCCCGAGGGAGAGCGTCAGAACGCCAAGCGAAATCGTGGCGATCCTGTCGGGAACTGCAAGAATCAGGCTCGCACCGGTTATGACGCCAGGCAGGCCGCATACCAGCATAAAGATCACGAAATCCCGTTCCAGCCCGCCTTCGCGGAGATGCCTGACTGTCGCGCCAATCCCCAGAGCGACAGTTGCCACCTTGTGTGTTGCCAGCGCGATCGCGAACGGTAAACCCAGGAAGAGCAGGACCGGCAATTGCAGCAAACCCGCACCGCCACCTGAAAAAGCGGAAAAGAGATTGGCCACGAACGAAACAGCCAGGAGGATCAGCTGATCCATAAATTGGCACGTCGGGTTTGACTTGAGGATGACAGATTGTAAACTGTAGTTGTATGCACTTCAGGTATTTATCACGATGAAAGCAGTAATGACATTAACTTTGGCCCTTATGCTGACAAACCCTGTCGCTGCAGAGATGTATCGCTGGGTCGATGACCGTGGAAATGTTTATTACACCGACAGGATTCCTCCTGACCGGATCAACACGGATCGTACCATCATCAACAAGCACGGGATCGAGGTTGAGACCATCTCACCGGATCGTCCTGAAGATATCGCACGGAAACAGCTGCAGGAGAAGCTTGCTTCTGCGAGACAGGAGTTGCTGAAGCGCCGCGAATCCGAAGACAGCAATCTTCTGCAACAATACCGCAGTGAAGAAGAGATCCAGGAGAAGCGCAAACAGCATGTCCGGACTTTCGATATCCAGATCCACGGCGTAGAGAGTAACATCAAGAGAATCAGGCACAAGCTCATTGCACTGCAGACAGAGATCGATGAGCGACAGCAAAAGGGCATGAAGGCTGAGGAAGGCAAGCTCCAGGCACTTTCCCAGATGCATGAGAAAGTGACACGTGAGACAGAGCGGGTGCAGTCACTCGAGGAGAGAAAACAGGAAGTCATCGAGGAATATATTGCTGACTTGCAGCGCTTTCGCTTCCTGAAACAGGTTGGAAACGAGAACAGCAGCAGGACCCCGCCAGCAACAATGCTGCTGACAGCAGAGGATCTGCAACACTTCGAGACACTCTATCTCTGTCCGCCGGACCAGGATTGCGAAACACACTGGCAACAGGCTGCCGACTATCTTGCGAATCTATCCGGCACTCCGGTAACAACCAGGGAACCGGATCTTCTGCTGACGCGTGAACCCGATGATGATGAGCAGATTGGCCTTAACCTGATCAGGTCACCTGCAGAAGCGAATCTCGGAACCTGGATCTTTCTTGATCTCAATTGCAGGGATACGCGAAAGGGTTACATGTACTGCAAATCGGATCAGGCCAGGAGGATTCGCGAGGGATTCAAGCAAAACATCCGGGAAAGCAAGAACATCGCATTCAAGCAGTGACTGCGGATCCACGCCGCTCGCTCTTCTACTCGAACTCCAGTTCCGAATAGACTTTCTGGGCATTGCGCCCTTTGAGCGTCTCGTAGTTCTCAAGGTAGGCAAAATCGTCTTGCCTTATTTCCGATATC
>JASFFK010000100.1:0-7898 GCA_050124335.1 Chromatiales bacterium
CTGCATCGCTGCGAGCGCAGCGACAGGTGCAGTTTCGGTTCTGAGTATGCGTCGCCCGAGTCTCACGCCATGGAATCCTGCTGCACGCAGCATGGCGACCTCCCTGCCTGTCAATCCTCCTTCCGGCCCTGCAACCAGGTGGACATCAGTCGCCGGTGGCTGAAGCTCCCTGAGAGAGTTTGCATCCTCCGGATCGAGCACGATACCGAAGCGGGCAGCCTGGCTCCATTCCGGAAGTGCCTGTAATGGTTCCAGTGCGGGAACCCGTGCGCGTCCGCACTGTTCACAGGCAGCAATAATCACCTGGTGCCAGTGCTCGCGTTTTCCCTCGAGACGCTTGCTGTCCAGTTTGACAACCGAGCGCTCTGTCCTCAACGGTGTGATCTTTTCGACACCAAGTTCGACCGCTTTCTGGATCGCATAATCCATTCGCTGCCCCTTGGCAAGCGGTATTCCGAGATGGATCCGGAGGGGACTTTCATTTTCGAGGAGATGACACGCCACGACCCTTGCCCCCAGACTGTGCCGACCTGTCGAGTGGATCTCGGCGCTATAGTCGCAACCATCACCGTTGAAGAGGATGACAGGATCTCCGGCCTGGCAGCGCAAGACTTTGAGCATGTGGTGCGCCGGCTGGCCCCTGATTTCATAATCGGCACCAGTCTCCAGCTCGCCTGCCTGGTAGATGCGTGGGATGCGCATGTCGAATCGCCCCTCTAGCGCCTCTCCAGCCCGAGATTCTTCCAGAGTTTCAGGGTTGGTCCTGACTGGTTCATCGTATAGAAGTGAAGGCCAGGCGCACCGGCATCCAGGAGTTTCTCGCAGAGATAGGTGACAACCTCTTCACCGAAGGCGCGCAAGCTATCGAGATCCTCACCAAAGGCCTCGAGCTTCTTGCGGATCCAGCGCGGAATCTCGGCGCCTGTGGCATCGGAGAATCGCGCCAGCTGCGTGTAGTTCGTGATTGGCATGATGCCAGGTACGATTGGTATGCTGATGCCAGCTTTTTCACAGTTGTCGACAAAGTGACAATAGGCATCGGCATTGTAGAAATATTGCGTGATGGCACTGTCCGCACCCGCATCCACCTTGCGTTTGAAGTTCAACAGGTCGGCTGCGGGGGAGGGTGCCTGCGGATGATATTCCGGATAGGCCGCCACCTCGATATGAAAATGGTCTCCCGTCGTCTCGCGGATAAAGTCAACGAGCTCGTTGGCGTAGCGCAGATCGTCGATCTCGCCGAGTCCCGAGCCGGATGGCAGGTCACCGCGCAGTGCGACAAGCCGGTTGATGCCCTGCTGCCTGTAACGCTCGAGCATGGCACTGATTTCCTCACGGTTCGAACCGATGCAGGAGATATGGGGTGCTGTCTCGATGGCTTGATCCTTGAGCCAGTCGACGGTCTGGAAAGTCCTTTCTCGCGTTGATCCCCCGGCACCGTAGGTGACGGAAAAGAAGGCCGGGGATACCGACTGCAGTTCCTCGACGGCCCGTCGAAGTTTCTCGAAACCGGACTCGGTGCGTGGCGGAAAAAGCTCCACGCTGAATATTTTCTCGAATTGATGCTGGCTGTTCATCTTGTCAGGTCCCTGGCGCACAAATGCATCGGCCGGCAAACGCATGCCGGCCGTGATGTTTTGATCGGGTTACTCACCAATCAGTAGCGGTAGTGGTCGGGCTTGTAGGGACCATCGACCGATACGCCGATATAGTTCGCCTGGTAGTCCGAGAGTGCCGTCAGGTTGGCGCCGATCTTGGCGAGGTGCAGGCGAGCCACTTCCTCATCGAGATGCTTTGGCAGTGTGTAAACGGCGTTCTCGTACTCATCGCCTTTTGCCCAGAGTTCGATCTGGGCCAGCGTCTGGTTCGTGAAAGAGTTCGACATGACGAAGCTCGGATGGCCGGTCGCACAACCGAGGTTCACGAGACGGCCCTGGGCAAGCAGGATGATACGCTTGCCGTCAGGAAAGATGATGTGGTCGACCTGCGGCTTGATCTCTTCCCACTCGTACTGCTCGAGACTGGCAACATCGATTTCGTTATCGAAGTGTCCGATATTACAGACGATTGCCTGGTCCTTCATCTTCTGCATGTGCTCGTGGGTAATGACATGATAGTTACCGGTTGCAGTAACAAAAATGTCTGCCTTGTCGCAGGCTTCGTCCATCGTGACGACGCGATAGCCCTCCATTGCCGCCTGCAGTGCGCAGATCGGATCGATCTCTGTGATCCAGACTGTGGCGCCGAGTCCGCGCAGCGACTGTGCCGATCCCTTGCCGACATCTCCGTATCCACACACGATCGCGATCTTGCCAGCGACCATGACATCCGTGGCGCGCTTGATACCGTCAACGAGTGATTCACGGCAGCCATAGAGATTATCGAATTTCGACTTGGTCACCGAGTCGTTGACGTTGATGGCCGGGCAATAGAGCGTGCCGTCCTTCGCCATCTGGTAGAGACGGTGCACGCCCGTGGTGGTCTCCTCGGTGATGCCCTGGATGTTGGCCTTGATAGTGGAGTACCAGTTCGGGCTCTCGGCCAGTTTTGCCTTGATGGTCTTGAAGAGCGAGATCTCTTCCTCGCTGCCGGGATTGTCGAGCACGGAGATATCCTGCTCTGCCTTGCTGCCGAGCGACAGCAACAGCGTTGCATCCCCGCCATCGTCGAGGATCATGTTGGGTGTTCCGCCATCATGCCACTCCATGATGCGGTGCGTGTAATTCCAGTAGTCGTCGAGTGTTTCGCCCTTGAAGGCAAAAACAGGAATACCTGCGGCCGCGATTGCAGCAGCAGCATGGTCCTGGGTCGAGAAGATATTGCACGAGGCCCAGCGTACCTCGGCGCCGAGTGCGATGAGCGTCTCGATCAGCACGGCGGTCTGGATGGTCATGTGGAGGCTGCCGGCGATGCGTGCACCCTTGAGGGGTTGCTCATCGGCATATTTTTCGCGCAGTGCCATGAGTCCGGGCATTTCGGTCTCGGCAATGGCGATCTCCTTGCGTCCCCAGTCGGCGAGCGCAAGATCGGCAACGATATGATCAGGCGTATTTTCAGCAACAGCGTTCATCTTGAGTCTCCTGTCGTCATACTCTTAATTAAACACTGAGCGCCGTTGTCGAATTGTTAGGCAACTCCCAAGCCTGGCAGGCCACAGCCTGTTGCAACGCTCCTCGGGAGGCCGGAATTGTAGCAAAAGCAGGGATTCGATAAAGCCCTGTCCGGGACAGTATCCTGTCAGATCCCCGCGTCCTCGCGTAGCATCGCGGCCTTGTCGGTGGTTTCCCAGGTAAAACCCGCATCCTCGCGACCGAAATGTCCATAGGCTGCGGTCTTGCGGTACTTGATCTTGTGCGGATTCAGCAGGTCCAGCATGCGCAGGATTCCGTAGGGACGCAGGTCGAAGTGCTCCCGCACCAGGCGCGTGATCTCTTCATCACTGATGCGTCCGGTACCGAATGTCTCGACCATGATGGACGTGGGTTCTGCAACGCCGATGGCATAGGAGACCTGGATCTCGCACTTGTCGGCCAGTCCCGCGGCGACGATGTTCTTGGCGACATAGCGCCCGGCATAGGCCGCGGAGCGGTCGACCTTGGAAGGGTCCTTGCCCGAGAAGGCGCCTCCACCGTGACGTGCTGCGCCGCCGTAGGTATCGACGATAATCTTGCGTCCTGTCAAACCGGCGTCACCCATGGGGCCGCCGATGACGAATTTGCCTGTCGGATTGACATGGATTTTTGTTGAACTGGCAAGCAATCCTGTTGGTTCCAGCACCGGGTTGATAATGACGTCGATAACCGCGTCACGCACGGCTGCTTCAGTGAGCGTGTCAGCATGCTGGGTTGATACAACAACGGTATCAATCCCGACCGGCCTGCCATCTTTGTAATGGAGGGTTACCTGGCTCTTGGCATCGGGGCGCAGCCAGTCGAGTTCACCGCTCTTGCGAACTTCTGCCTGGCGTTCCATGAGACGGTGCGCGAACTGGATTGGTGCCGGCATCAGCACATCCGTCTCGTTTGTTGCAAAACCGAACATCAGCCCCTGGTCACCGGCTCCCTGGTCCTCCGGTCGCTTGCGGTCGACACCCTGGTTGATATCCGGCGACTGGATGCCTATCGCCGAGAGGACTGCGCAGGTATCAGCGTCAAATCCCATCTCCGAGGAGGTGTAACCGATATCACGGATCGTATCGCGGATGATCTGTTCATAGTCCGGCTTTGCGCTCGTGGTGATCTCGCCTGCAATCACGGCCATGCCTGTCTTGAAGAGCGTTTCACAGGCGACGCGTGCATGCTGGTCCTCTGCGAGGATGGCATCGAGGATGGCATCGGACACCTGGTCAGCCATCTTGTCGGGATGGCCTTCGGAGACAGATTCGGAAGTGAAGATAAATTCGCTCATGATGTCTTGGTCCAGTAATGAAAAAACCCGTCCGGCTGATGCTCGGGCGGGTTTGAATAATTCGTGCCTGACCTCGCTTTAGCCGCATTTTTTGAGCGCCCGCAATCTGAATCAAATCGGCGCTGAGCCCGCATTATGCAGGAATCGTTCAGGCTGTCAACGCACTGCGTACAGGGAAACGGCACTACACCTTGCCAGTGTCAGCTGATAAGATCCGACGGCATTTCTGAACTCTACATACAGGACCAAGCCATGGTATCTCTGCAAACACCCGTCTGTGATTTCGGCCAGCCGGCAATCGACTTCGCGCTTCCGGGCGTCGACGGCAAAACCTGGACATTGCAGGAGTGCAAGGGAGAGAAGGGGCTGCTCGTGATGTTCATCTGTAATCACTGTCCCTATGTGAAAGCGATCCGCGATCGCATCGTGCGTGATACCAGGGAGCTCAGGCAGGCGGGTATCAATACCGTCGCCATCATGTCGAACGACCCTGCCGATTATCCCGAAGACTCCTTTGAAAACATGAAAAAAGTCGCGGAGGAGTTCGATTTCCCGTTTCCCTATCTTCTCGACGAGACACAGGAGGTTGCCAGGGCATATGGCGCAGTCTGCACCCCCGACTTCTTCGGTTACAACGCAGACCTGCAATTGCAGTACCGTGGCCGTCTCGACGAAAGCCGCAAGGAAGCCGCGCCCGCCGACGCGAGGCGAGATCTCTTCGAGGCGATGAAGCAGGTTGCCGAGACCGGCAAGGGGCCCGCCGAGCAGATCCCGAGCATGGGTTGCTCCATCAAGTGGAAGGATGCGTAACGGCAATCATGCCGCTGCGTCCGTCAGGACACGCAGCCACAGCAGTCATTTTTTAATATTAACTATTGTTCATAACCCACTGATATACAGTCTCTGACCGGTCCTGGACAAATTATTTTTATGGCCACATATCCGGCATGCGGGGTCTTTACTTATTGCCCATCGCCGACCTTTGGGTCAGAATAGCCGCCTTTATGTCTCGAGCATTATGAGACGCTAATACAGATTCCAGCAGCCGTACCCGGTCAATGAGAGTTCCGGGCACGGCTGGCAACACAGTTTCAATTCATCAAGAGGAGACTCCTATGGCCTCACGCAGAGATCTGGCCAACGCGATTCGTGCACTCAGCATGGACGCGGTACAGAAGGCAAACTCTGGTCACCCGGGCGCCCCGATGGGCATGGCAGATATCGCCGAAGTGCTCTGGAACGACTTCATGAAGCACAACCCGACCAATCCCGACTGGGCGGACCGCGATCGTTTCATCCTGTCGAATGGCCACGGTTCGATGCTCATCTACTCGCTGCTGCATCTCACCGGCTACGAGCTGACCATGGATGACCTGAAGGATTTTCGCCAACTGCATTCCAAGACGCCTGGTCACCCTGAGTATGGTTACGCACCCGGTATAGAGACCACGACCGGACCTCTTGGCCAGGGCATCACCAACGGTGTGGGCATGGCACTCGCCGAAGCTGTTCTCGCGAAGCAGTTCAACCGCGAGGGCCACGAGATCGTCGACCACAACACCTACGTGTTCCTGGGTGACGGTTGCATGATGGAGGGTATCTCACACGAAGCCTGTTCCCTCGCCGGCACGCTGCGTCTCGGCAAGCTGATCGCATTCTGGGATGACAATGGCATATCTATCGATGGACATACCGAAGGCTGGTTTACTGACAACACGCCCAAGCGCTTCGAGGCATATGGCTGGCACGTCATCAAGGATGTGGACGGGCACGATGGCGATGCCATCAAAAAGGCAATCGAGGAAGCACAGAAAGAAAACGACAAGCCGACCCTGATCTGCTGCAAGACCATCATCGGCTTCGGTTCCCCGAACAAGGCCGGCGGCCACGACTGTCACGGAGCACCGCTCGGAGACGACGAAATTGCGCTGACCCGCAAGGAACTGGGCTGGGATCATGCTCCTTTCGTTATCCCGGACGATATCTACAAGGGCTGGGATGCCAAAGAGAAGGGCGCCGATGTTGAAGGAAAATGGAACGAGAAATTTGCAGCCTACGAAAAGGTATATCCTGAACTGGCAGCCGAATTCAAGCGCCGCATGGCGGGTGAACTGCCAGCCAGCTGGGAGGCGGATGCCGCTGCTGCGATTGCTGCTATCAACGAAAAAGCCGAGTCGCCTGCGACACGCGTCGCTTCGAAGAATGCACTCAATGGCTTTGGTCCTTTCCTGCCGGAATTCCTCGGTGGTTCTGCTGACCTGACTCCGTCGAACAACACCTTCTGGTCCGGTTCCAGGGCGATCAACCCTGATCCCGAGCATGATCGCGAGAAGCCTGATTTCGAGGGCAACTACCTTTCCTATGGTGTCCGTGAATTCGGCATGAGCGCCATCATGAACGGTATCGCGCTGCATGGCGGTTTCATCCCCTACGGTGCGACCTTCCTGATGTTTTCGGAATATGCGCGTAACGCACTGCGCATGGCTGCACTCATGAAGATCCGCTCGATCTTTGTCTACACGCATGATTCCATCGGACTCGGAGAGGATGGTCCGACGCACCAGGCGGTCGAGCAGATCCCGACATTGCGCATGATCCCCAACATGGCCCTGTGGCGTCCATGTGACGGCGTCGAAACCGCCATTGCATGGAAAGAGGCGATCGAGCGCAAGGATGGTCCGTCATGCCTGATCTTCTCGCGCCAGAATCTTCCGTTCATGACGCGCACTGATGACCAGATCGCCGATATCAAGCGTGGCGGATATGTCCTGCGTGATTGTGATGGCACACCTGATGCAATCGTGATCGCGACAGGTTCCGAGATCGAAATCGCTGTCGAGGCGGCTGAGAAGAGCGGCAAGAAAGTCCGCGTCGTTTCCATGCCGAGCACAACCGAATTCGACAAGCAGGATGATGCCTACAGGGAGTCTGTCCTGCCGTCGTCGGTCACCGCGCGCGTTGCGGTTGAAGCTGCCGTCACCGAGGGCTGGTACAAGTATGTCGGCCTGAACGGCCGCGTCATCGGTATCAACCGTTTCGGCGAGTCCGCACCTGCTGGTCAGCTCTTCAAGGAGTTCGGCTTTACCGCGGACAATGTTCTGAAGGCAATCGACGAAGTCACTGCCTGATCACATTTTTCGGGCCAGCAAAGCTGGCCCTTTGAATTTTTCCATTCGTGTTTGAGGAGAAGAGAAAATGACGATTAAAGTCGGTATCAATGGTTTTGGCCGCATCGGTCGCATGGCATTCCGTGCTATTGCCAAGGATTTTCCGGAAATCGAGGTTGTCGGTATCAACGACCTGCTCGACAATGACTACCTGGCATACATGCTGAAGTACGACTCGGTTCACGGTAACTTCGACGGGGATATCTCAGTCTCCGGCGACACCATGACAGTCAACGGCAAAAACATCCGTCTGACTGCAGAGCGCGATCCGGCCAACCTCAAGTGGGACGAGATTGGCGCCGACCTGGTTCTCGAGTGCACCGG
>JASFFK010000101.1:0-7806 GCA_050124335.1 Chromatiales bacterium
GGCGCTGTTCGTCGCAGGGCCTGCTCCTCACTGCCGTCCGGCAACTGGCGGATGACGATCTCTTCACTGCCGCTTCGAACGGTGACGACGGGAATGTCTCCAAGCCTGTTTGAGAGCGATGCTTTCAGCACATCGAGCGCTTCCTTTTCGTACCAGTCGGCTTTGTTGAGTGCAACGATGATCGGTTTGCCAAGTTCCCGAAGCGCTCCAATAGCCTCGTACTGGCTGCGGGTCAGGTCAGTATCGGTCACAAAGAGAACAAGATGGCTTCGCTGCGCCTCCTCGGCAGCAAGCTGATCGAGTGAACTGTCAGCCTCGTTGAGTCCGGGCATGTCGACAATAACCAGCGCATCGCCGGCAGGACTGATCCAGCGGAATTCATGCAGTGCCCTGGTCGTGCCGCCCGTGACGTCGGTGTCGATCTCTTCTGCCGGCAGTAGCGCCTTGATCAGCGAGGACTTGCCACTGCTGATCTCTCCGAAAACAGCCACATGGATCTCCCCTGCCTCACGGCGCTGCCGGAGTTTCCCGAGTTCTTCCTCGATGTGTGCAGTCTCTATCCCCTGCTCTCGTGCCTCGGCAAGCTGCCTGGCGATGGCTGCCTCGTCCGGAGCCTCCGTACGGGATCCGGGCAGTGCTTTTTTACGTACTGGCCTGAAAAGCCACCAGAGCAGCGTGATCGCGAGCCCGAAGATCAGCAGCACCAGGCCCGCATAGATCGCTTTTACCCAGACAGGCAGCGTCTCCAGCTGCTGCCAGAACTCAAGCAGGCTGCCAAGCGACAGCGTCAGCAAAAGTACCGCCAGCATTGCAAACAGCAACAGTGCAATGGCGATGACAACACGGATTTTTCTGTTCAAGGCAGCGGCATCCTGCAAGTCCGGTTATCCACAAATCCTGTGGATAACTCTGTGGAAATGAACTTGAAACGGGCGCTAAAGGCAGATATCAACTTGATCACTGTCAAATTGTCTAAATATTGATCAAAAGTGATTTATTCTTTTTATTCAATGTTTTACAGACCTTTCATGTTGTAACTTATGTATAACAATTAATAAATTTGCCGTTTTCGTGAGAGCACGGGAAGAATGTGGAAAAAACTTGCGCGTGGCTATCAAATATGGCAAAGATGCAGTGCAGCCAGTCCAGAGTGATATCTCTCTGCAATTGCGTGAAACTAGCATACCAAAAGCCACACAATGGAGTAGTTCAATGAAAAAATCGATTCTCGCCGCCATCCTGCCTTTTCTCGTTACAACGGCCGGCGCAGCCGAAAACATGGCTATGGATGACATCATGGCAAGCAAGACTGAAGACGCCAAGGCAGCGATGAAACAGCTCGGCGGTTCACTCAAGGCAGAACTCCAGACGGCCATCAAGGATGGCGGGCCAACCAACGCCATCAGCGTCTGCAACAAGCGCGCTCCTGAAATTGCCTCGCAGGTTTCCAGCGAGAAAGATCTCCAGATCGGTCGTGTCAGCCTGCTGAACCGCAACCCCTCCAATGCAGCAGAAGGCTGGAAAAAGGCTGTACTCGAGGACTTCGAGACACGCAAGGCAGCCGGTGAGTCACCTGACAAGCTCGTCTTTCGCGAGATCGCCGAAGTCGACGGTGGCAAGGAATTCCGCATGATGAAGGCCATCCCTGCAGCAAAAATCTGCCTGACCTGTCATGGCACGAACCTCGATCCCGCCCTGGCTGCCGAGATCGACTCGCTCTACCCCGGCGACAAGGCCACAGGCTACAGCGAAGGTGATCTGCGCGGGGCATTCTGGGTCACCAGCAAGCTCTGAAAAACCCGACTGCAACAGGAGAAAAGGGCGGCTGACAGCCGCCCTTTTTTGTTTCCCCCGCCCTTCTCAGGAACCGGTCTTGAGTTTCTCCCAGTAGCCGTTGTAAATCTCCATGGCTTCGCCGAGATCCTGCTGGAATTCGCCGGCCTGGATGCTTTCCGCGGAGGGGAAGATGACGGGGTTGTTGCGGGTCTCATCGCTCAACAGCTCTTTCGCAGGAGCATTCGGCGTGCTGTAACCCAGCTCCTCGACAGCTTTGGCTGCAATATCGGGGCGCAGCATGTAATCGATGAACTTGTGTGCATTCTCGACATTCTCGGCACCTGCCGGGATGGCAAAGCTGTCAACCCAGAAGCCTGCGCCTTCCGCAGGGTAGATGTACCGGATATCAGGGTTCTCCTCCTGTGCCATGATCACCTCGCCACTCCAGATCATGCCGAGATTGACGTCACCGGCCAGGAAGGGCTCGCGCGGCGCATCCGCGTTGAAGACGAGCACGTTGGGCATGAGCTTCCGCAAGTCCTCGTAGGCAACCCTGATTTCGTCGGGATCGGTCGTGTTGGTGGAGAAGCCGTTCTTCTTCAGCGCCATGTGGAAGACCTCGCGCACATCGTCTGTCAGCAGCAGTTTGCCCTTCCATTTCGGATCCCAGAGGTCGGCCCATTTCGTGATGGTCGCAGGATTGATCTCGCTGACATTGACGCCGATACCGGTGCTGCCCCAGAGATAGGGGATGCTGTACCTGTTCCCCGGATCATAGGGCTTGTCCATGAGATCCGGCGAGAGGTTACCGATATTGATGAGCTTGCTGTGATCAATCTCGTGCAGCAACCCCTCTTCACGCATCAGGGAAACAAGATAGGTCGAGGGCACCACGATATCGTAGCCCTTGCCCTTCTGCAGCTTGAGCTTGGAGTACATCACCTCGTTGTTCTCGTAGGTCGAGTAATCGACCTTGATACCGGTCTCTTCCGTAAATTCCTCGAGCACGCCTTCGGGGATGTATTCGGACCAGTTGTAGACAACGATCCTTTCTTCGGCCTTGAGCGAGCCGGCGAACGCCATGAGCAGGAGAGCAGCAAGGAGAGTGCGTTTCATTGCGGTTTTTTCCTTTTGAGCAGTAGTGTTGAAAGGGTAACCAGTGTCAGGGATATCACCAGCAACAGCGTTGCCAGGACGTTCACTTCCGGCGAGACACCAACCTTGACCATCGAGAAGACCCTGATCGGCAGGATCTCGAAGCCGGGACCGGTGACGAACGAGCTGATAATTACATCATCCAGCGACAGCGTAAAGCTCAACAACCAGCTTGCGACGACTGCGGGCAAGACGGTCACGACGACGAACGGCAGGCAGAAGGTGATGTGCGCGATGAGAAGGGACCAGAAACCGAGCTGGATACCGAGTGCGATGAAGATCACCAGAAAGGTGATCGCCAGCACGATATCGGGCGACAGCATGACAACGAACAGCAGGCCGCTCGCGGTCTTCCTGAGCGGAAAGCGGTAGCGGTAGATGGCCAGTGCCATCAGTGTACCGATGATGGTTGCTGCAGTGGCTGCCAGCGTGGCAATCACCAGGGAATTCGTGAACGCCTGCATCAGCGCATCGTTGCCGGCAAGCTTCTCGTACCATTTCAGGCTGAAGCCGCGCCATTCATGCCCGTACTTCGAGACATTGAAGGAGTTGATGACGAGCAGCGCAATCGGCAGGTAGAGATAGACAAAGACAAGGGTGACAAATCCCCATCTAAAGGCTTTCATCCTGCAGCCCTCCCTGCCGGTTGATGCGCCGGTTGGCGATGAAGTAGAGCCACATCAGCAGCGCCATGATGAGAATCAGCGCAACGCTGAAGGCAGATCCGAACGGCCAGTTGCGCACCACGAGAAACTGGTTCTTGATGATGTTTCCGAGCAGCAGGTTTTTCGCCCCGCCAAGCAGATCCGCAACATAGAACATCCCCATTGCCGGCAGGAAGACAATCAGGCTGCCGGCTATCACACCGGGCATCGTCAGCGGCAATATGATCAGCCGGAAGCGCTGCCAGAAGCCTGCTCCGAGATCCCTTGCCGCCTCCAGCAGGGATTCGTCGAGCTTGTCGAAACCGGAGACAAGCGGCAGCACCATGAAGGGCAACAGCACATATACAAGGCCAAAGATCACTGCAAACTCCGTGTAGAGGAGTTGCACCGGCTCGTCGACGATGCCGAGACCGAGCAGCAGCGAGTTGACGAGTCCCTTGTTCCCGAGGATCAGCTTGATGGCATAGGTGCGAATCAGGCTGTTGGTCCAGAATGGCACGATCATGAGAAACAGCAGCACACCGCGCCAGAGACGAGGCAGTTTCGCGATGATGAAGGCGAAGGGGTAACCGACGAGCAGGCAGATCAGCGTCGTGATTCCCGAGAGCCAGAGACTCTGCCAGAAGACCTGGAGATAGAGATGCTCCCGCAGCCGGTACCAGGATTCACCGGAAACAGGCCAGACTGCAAGATGCTCGGAATCCGGTGTCATGACACTCGTCAATACGACCAGCAGGTGAGGCACCAGGACAAAAAGGCCGAGCCAGAACAGTGTCAGCAGGATGGAGAAGCGGCGGAACTGCATCGCTCAGCTCTCCACGGGAATCACGTGCTCCCAGCCGGCAACCCAGTCGACATCAACAGCCTCGTTGATGCTGTAATCGAAATCGGGGTCATCCTCGTCGAAGAACTCGTGGGCCGTGACGGTCTGGCCATTCTCGAGCATGATCAGGGAGTTCAGGGTCTGGCCTGTGTAGTAACGCTCCATGACGCGCCCCGGGAATCCCCTCGGCACAGTCGCATCGGTCAGGCTATGGATACGCAGGTCCTCGGGTCGCAACATCACATTCACCCTGTCGCCTGGCTGAAGCCGGCGATCGCAGCGGATCCGTTTCGCCTCACCGAGGAGCTCTGCCTCGTAGTGGTACTCATCGAGCTTTTCACGGATGACGGCGTCGAAGAGATTGATCTCACCGATGAACTGGGCCACGAAAAGATTGCGAGGTGACTCGTAGATTTCACGCGGCGTACCAACCTGCTGTGCCTGACCGAGATTCATGACCATCAGACGGTCCGACATGGAGAGCGCCTCCTCCTGGTCATGCGTCACGAAAACAAAGGTAATGCCAAGCTTGCGCTGCAACTGCTTGAGTTCGATGCGCATCTCCTGGCGCAACTTGTGGTCGAGCGCGCTGAGAGACTCGTCAAGCAGAAGAACCCGCGGACGGTTCACAATGGCACGCGCCATGGCTACCCGCTGTTTCTGGCCACCGGAGAGCTGGTGCGGCTTGCGCATCGCGTAATCGCTCAACCTGACCATGGCCAGCGCCTCGTTGACCCGGTCTGCTGTCTCCTGCCTGCCGACACCCGCCATCTTCAGCCCGAAAGCGACATTGTCAAAGACACTCATGTGCGGAAAGAGCGCGTAGCTCTGGAAGACGGTATTCACCGGGCGCTGCTCTGCGGGCATGCGGGTGATATCCACTCCGTTGAGCAACAGGGTCCCCTCGTCGGGTTGCTCGAATCCGGCGATCAGGCGCAGGACCGTTGTCTTGCCACACCCGGAGGGACCGAGAATCGTGAAGAACTCGCCATCCTCGATCGCAAGACTGAATGCGGTGAGCACCTCCTGCGAAGCGAAGCGCTTGGTGATGTTGCTGAGTGTGAGGATCCTCGGCTGTTCCAACTCATGCACCCTCTTGAATTTCCGGTCAGATTAAATGCATGCTGCGCTCGAGGCAATCAGGAAAGCGTGAGTCCGCCTGCTGTCCGGCTCGCAAACGGCGGGAGCGAACATCACTCCCCGGGAGAACCCCAGCCACCTCCACCCGGGGTTTCGATCGTCAACACATCTCCCTGGCTGACCCGTCTTTCGCACTTGGGCGGTATGACCTGCCCGTTGAGCAGGTTCCTGCCGGGTTTCCCGTCGCCGCCCGATTGCAGTCCCCAGGGTGCGTAACGGCGGCGTTCCGTGAGTAGCGTAAAGCGTGCCTCATCGAGAAAGCGGATAGTACGCACGATACCGTCACCACCCCTGCGTCTTCCCTCCCCCCCGGAACCCCGGCGAATGGCGTACGTTTCCACGCGGATCGGAAAATGACTTTCCAGCACCTCGACGGGAGTATTGCGTGTATTGGTCATGTGCGTCTGGACACCGCTCAGCCCGCCACCACGACTGCCGCTGCCCATGCCGCCGCCAATCGTCTCGTAATAATCCCAGGCCCGTTCTCCATTGGCGCCCATGGCCAGATTGTTCATACTTCCATGGCTTGCAGCCGGTATGCTGTCCGGGATCGCCTGCGCAAGTGCACCGCAAACAAGATCGACAACCCGAGTGCTGGTCTCGACATTGCCCGCGGCAACAGCTGCTGGAAAACGTGCATTGAGCAGCGAACCCTCCGGTGCGGAAAGCGTGATCGGCCGGAAGATACCGGCACAGGACGGGGTCTGCGGGGGCATCAGGCAACGGAATACATAGAAGACGCCGGCCGCTGTGACCGAGAGCGGACAATTCACGTTACCCTGCACCTGCGCAGCGGTGCCGCTGAAGTCGAGATGGCAGCGTTCGCCGTCGACCGTCAGTGTGAGGTTCAGCGGTATCCCGCTGTCCCCGATACCATCATCGTCGAGCACATCCGTGAAGCTGTATTCTCCATCAGGAATACCCGTAACCATCTGCCGCGCAAGCGTTTCACCATAGTCATTCAGACGATCGACGGCATGCTGAAAACTGCATGCATGCATCTTTCCGACGAGGCCTTCGAGACGCTGTGAACCCGCGAGGTTGGCGCTGACCTGGGCACTGAAGTCGCCAAGTGATTCATCCGGCCTGCGTGCTGAACCGGCGATTTTCTCCCTGAGCGCAGTGTTCCACTCACCATTGCGGATGAGGAAAGCAGGCTCAAGCACGAGGCCCTCCTGTTCGAGCGAACTGGATATCGGCATCGACCCCGGTGACTCTGCACCGATGTCTGCATGGTGTGCGCGGTTCGCGACGAATGCCTGGAGTCTGTCATCCAGGAAGACCGGTGACACCAGCGTGACATCGGGCAGATGCGTGCCGCCAAGGTACGGATCATTGAAGACCAGCGTATCACCCGGCATCCAGGAAACGCGGTTGACGATGCTGCGCATGGCATAGGCCATGCTGCCCAGATGCACAGGGATATGGGCTGCCTGGGCGCAAAGATCCCCGGCCGCGTCAAAAATGGCACAGGAGAAATCCAGGCGATCGCGGATGTTGGTTGAAAAGGCCGCCCGCCGCAATACGCCACCCATCTCGTCACAGACAGCATTCAGGCGGCTTGCAAAAAGGGTCAGTTCTACCGGGTTCATTGTCATTCCTGCATGATGGCGATGATTGTAGCTCTTTGTGCTTGCGATGATTGTGAGTACAATGCCCTGCAATAAAAATCGTGCCGTACCGGTTGCCGGGCCGGCAGAGCGATAACAAGAGCAGTACATACAATTATCTTCAAGAGGGTGCCCCGATGAATCCACTTGCCAGCCGCATTGGGACCGTGATCGCCGGTTTCGTTCTTGCTGCCATCGCGATTGTTGTCTTCGGTCCAGCAGGCCAGTTCAACCCCTGGGAATTCTGGGTCTGGATGCATGTGATCGTTGGCATCGCCTGGGTCGGCCTGCTCTACTACTTCAACTTTATCCAGGTGCCTGCTGTCACCCAGGCCGTCTCGGACGGTGACCCGGGCCCGGCAGCGATCAACAAGTACATCGCACCTCGCGCCCTCTTCTGGTTCCGCTATGCCGCAATCCTCACCTGGTTCACCGGCGCGGCCGCCCTCGAGGCAATGCATGCCGCGGACGGCTCCGGCGTTGTTGCAGCTTTCACCTTCCAGGAAGGATATCGCATCATCGGCATGGGTGCCTGGCTTGGCACCATCATGCTCTTCAATGTCTGGCTGCTGATCTGGCCCAATCAGAAGAAGATCCTGGGCCTCGTACAGTCCTCCCCGGAAGAGATTGCCACGGC
>JASFFK010000102.1:0-7749 GCA_050124335.1 Chromatiales bacterium
TTTCTCGGTTCTGTACTCAAGCAACGGTTCGGCGCTGCCTGTACCGGTTTGTACGGGGGACTGGCCGAATCGATACCCCGCTTTTCGATGATCCTCGTACTGGTCGTTCTGGCGATCATCGCTACGCCGCTATTCCCCTCATTCTTCATCATGACGGCCATGATCCTTCAGGCAATGTCCGTCATGCCAGCTGTTGCTCTGGGTATCGCTGGCGTCTGGCTGCTCTGGAGCTGGGCAGGTGCCTGGCTACTGCAGGGCTTGATCATCGGCATACCTGGCGAGGAGCGGCCAGCCGATCTCCATACGAGTGCTGTCTGGGGATATGTTTCGATTCTGGTGCTGTTCATCACGGCAGGCATCGTCGGGACGGGATTGCTCGCATGACACTGGAACTCGGAAAAAAACTAAGCATCCGCTCCATGGTCTATGTCGCCGGCGAACCCATCCCCTTTTTCTGGCCCATGCGCTCCTTTATTCACCACAACCCGTTGCATGGACTCGAAACACTGCCCTTTTCCGAAGCGATCAGAGCGGGCAGGAAACTCTTTCACGGCAGAGGTTTTCTCCCGCGCACCGGCTACAAGCGATACCTCGACGAAGGCAGGGTGGACAGCGAAAAACTGGAGGCCAGGCTCAAGCGCTTTGCAGAAAAGCAGGTAGCTCTCCCGGGTATTGATCTCACACGCTGGCTGATGACCCTTCTGACGCAGATCGATCAGCCTCTGGTGATCGAGAGATCGTTTGCCGATGCAGTCGATGTTCACGCTGCGCTGAACGATCTTCAGCCTGATAACAATCGTCCTGTTGACGAGGATGCACTTGCGACCGGACTCCGTAAAGAGCTTCTTGGCGATCGCCCGGTCTATGAGGCCGTCGATCTTCTTCATGGCACCGAGATCGGCTCCGATCTTGACGAACTCGTCATCAGGACCTGCCTCGATTTCTTCGACGAGGGTCAATCCGTCTGGCACATGCCGGGCCGCGAACAGGGTTTCTTCAGCGCATGGCGTGAACTGGCTGCACACCATGATCGTCTGCTTCTCGATGGACTGCCGGTCGGTCAGGTTCTCACCGGAAACACCTCGCCTGAAGAGGTCATCACAGCTGTCATGAACAATCTCGACATCCCCCATTCCGAATGGGTGGCATGTTTTTCCCGAGAGATCGCACAACTGCATGGCTGGGCCGGGTTTATACGCTGGCGTGCCAATGCGAAACGCTACCACTGGACCTGGCGTTATCCAGCCGACCTCGTCGATTTTCTGGCAATTCGCCTGACACTGGCACAGGCGCTACTGAATGCCCGCCGTCACAAGGGGTTACCCGGCACACGCATCGCAATCGAGGAAGCTATTGACAGGCGAACCAGGGAGACCTGGTTGCGTCACGAACTGCATAGCCGCAGGATCCTGCCGGCCTGGCTGCGTCCAGTCGAACAGGCACTCGCGCATGCCCGGGCAGATCTCGTCGAAAGCGTCTTTGCGGATTACAGTCTTGCGAAACGCAGCCATGAAGCGGCGACGCAGGCCAGCCGTCTTCGCGAGCTTGCATCTGCCTGCGGCGATGAAGAGGCACTGCTCGCCCTCTCCGCTGAGCAGCTGGACGATCTCCTGCGTATCCTCCGGGAACTGGAGCGTGACGAGGGAATGGTCTGGCTTGAAGCCATGGAAACGCATGCGATGAGACACTTGCTGGCGCATGTCAATCTCGCACCGCCTGAAGAACGCAGCAAGCGTCCGTTTGCGCAGGCGCTCTTTTGCATCGATACCCGCTCCGAGCGAATTCGTCGCCACCTCGAAGGGGCTGGAGATTACGAAACGTTCGGCATTGCCGGATTCTTCGGGGTGCCGATCAGCTTCATGCAGCTCGGCAAGGGCAGTGAGACCCATCTCTGCCCGGTCCTGCTCAAGCCAAGGAACCTGGTGCTGGAAATAGCCACTGCACCTGCCACTGATGTCGCAGCGGTTTCAGTCATGGAAAAGCTCTTTCATGAACTGAAAGAGTCGGTCCTGACACCGTATGTGACTGTCGAGGCAATCGGGATGCTGTTCGGCCTGGACATGATCGGCAAGACAATCATTCCGCAGGGCTATGCGCGCTGGCGTCAGCGCCTTTACAGGGAAAAACCCGCCTCCCACCTGTTGCTCGACAAGCTCGACCGCGAACAGGCCGATTCCATCGTTCGTGCCGTTCAGCGAGCCGTCGTTGGCAAGGCGGTGGAACAGGAGATCAGGCTCAAGCCCGAGGAGATTACAGACGACATGGTTCGTGAGCTTCGCGAGGCTGCACTGGGCAATGCCGGTTCTGCTCCAGCCTTGCGAGAGGCCTCTTCGCTGACTGATGACGAGGAACGTGATTTCATCCAGCGCCTGCGTAATGTCTATCGCATCGATCCGGCATTCGCTCGACTCCAGATGGAGCAGCTTGGACGTATCGGTTTCAGCCTCGATGAACAGACCAATTACGTCACCCAGGCCCTGAGTTCAATCGGTCTCAAGAAAGAGATGTCGCGATTTGTCCTGCTGGTCGGACATGGCAGCACGTCGGAGAACAATCCCTACGAGTCTGCGCTGGACTGTGGCGCCTGTGGAGGCAACCATGGGCTTGTGAATGCGAAGGCGCTGGCCCATATGGCCAACAAGCCGCAGGTACGCAACCGGCTGCGTTACCAGGGAATCATCATACCTGAAGATACATGGTTCATTCCTGCCATGCACGACACCGTCAGCGATGAGATCAGACTCTACGAGCTGGAGCGAATTCCCTCTTCCCATGTGATATATCTCGACCGTCTGCGCAGTGGCCTGACAGCTGCATCGCGGCTCTGTGCACAGGAGCGATTACCGGAGCTGCAACTCAAGCCGATGCCAGTCGATCCGGGCACAGCCAATCGCGATGCACACCGGAATGCCGTGGACTGGTCACAAGCGAGGCCTGAATGGGGTCTGTCAGGGAACGCCTATTTCATTATCGGCCGTCGTAATCTGACACGCGACTTTCCGCTGAAAGGACGCGCATTTCTTCACTCTTATGATTACCGGGTGGATCCAAGGCGCAGATTGCTCGAAAGTATCCTGACCGGGCCGCTGGTGGTCGGCCAGTGGATCAACATGGAGCACTACTTCTCCACCGTCGATAACGAACGTTTTGGCAGCGGCAGCAAGGTGTATCACAATGTGGCCGGGCGTTTCGGCGTCATGACAGGAAACCTCAGCGACTTGCGTACCGGCCTGCCCTCTCAGACCGTTCTCAAGCAGGGGCGCCCATGGCACCAGCCGATACGCCTGGTAACGGTCATCGAGGCTCCATTCGATCACGCCTGGCGTTCGATCGAGGAGGTCGCTACGATCAAGCACCTTGTCCGCAATGGTTGGATCAGATTAATGATCATCGATCCTGAAAAAAGGGTCGTATCCATTTATGACAATAATGAATGGGACAGCCAGCCACTGTCTGCCAACCTGAACACAACAGAGAGAGAGCCCATCGAAACATGAAAGACCTCAATCTCAGCCCGCTGAAGAAGCTGGAGATCATCCTGAGTGGCGAACACCAGAATCTGGCCACCGACGTCCTTGACCGCGCAGGCGTCAAGGGTTACACGATCATCAACAACCTGTCGGGAAAGGGAAGCCACGGGTTTCATGAGGGCCACCTGATGTTCAACGAGGATGATGTACTGATCATGATCATCGCCGCTGTGCCCGAAAGCCTGGTCAAGCCGATACTGGAGGGACTGGCTCCTTTCTACAACAAGCACTCCGGCGTGGTTTTCATATCCGACATCCAGGTCACCCGGCTGGTGAAGTTCAGCAACTAGTCCTGTCAGCTCCTCGGGATTCCGGCATGTGTCGGGCAAGTCCTTGATGTGATCCGGACATAGGAAAAATGCCTGTCAGCTGACGACCTCGATTGCATCCATCAGCCGCTTGACAGAAATAATCTCGACATCTGCTATCGCCTGCTTCGGCCTGTTTGCCCAGGGAACAATGATACGTCTGAATCCGTGTTTGGCTGCTTCCTGTATGCGTTCCTGTCCATTCGTAACCGGGCGGATTTCGCCTGATAACCCTACTTCCCCGAACGCAGCCGTTTCACCGGGCAGCGGCTTGTCTCGCAAGCTGGAAATCACAGACAGCAGAACCGGCAGATCGGCAGCTGTTTCTGTTATGCGTACGCCGCCAACGACATTGACATAAACATCCTGGTCGTACATGGCGATACCCGCGTGCCGATGCAGAACGGCCAGCAGCATCGACAGGCGATTCTGCTCGAGGCCGAGTGTGACGCGGCGTGGATTGGCCAGCGGACTCGAGTCGACAAGTGCCTGCGCCTCGACGAGCAGAGGCCTGCTCCCTTCCCGTGTTACGAGAATGGCACTGCCGCTGACGGCTTCCTGGTGACGTGACAGAAAGATAGCAGAGGGATTGGAAACAGCTTTCAAGCCCTTGTCTGTCATGGCGAACAGACCCAGTTCGTTCACCGCGCCAAAGCGGTTTTTCATCGCACGGATCAGACGGAACTGGCTGCCGGCCTCACCCTCGAAGTAAAGAACCGTATCTACCATATGCTCGAGTACGCGTGGGCCGGCGAGACTGCCTTCCTTCGTGACATGACCGACGAGAATGACAGCGATGCCTGTCTGCTTGGCGAAACGGACGAGCTGCGCTGTGCTTTCACGCACCTGGGCCACCGCGCCTGGTGCCGATTGCAGCGTCTCGGTGAACATGGTCTGGATGGAATCGACAACCATGACTTTGGGGTTCTCGCTGGCGGCCAGTGCCAGGATTCGCTCGACGGATGTTTCGGTCAGTAGCCGCAACCTGTCGGAATCGAGCTCGAGCCGGGCAGCACGCAGGCTGATCTGGTCTGCGGATTCTTCACCGCTGACATAGAGAGTCGGGACCTGCCGTGAAAGGATTGAGAGCGTCTGGATCAGGAGTGTTGATTTGCCGATGCCGGGATCGCCGCCGATCAGAACAACGGATCCTTCGACGAACCCTCCACCGAGCACACGATCAAGTTCCCCGATCCCGGTCAGCAAACGCGGCTCCTGTCGTGCTGAGACCTCTGTCAGGCTGCGGATAAGGTTCGTGGCTGTCTCACCCGCGTAACCGGCCTGACGCTTCGGCTGCGAACTTACAGCCGTCTCCTCGAGCGAGTTCCAGGCCTCGCACTCGGCGCATTGCCCCGACCATTTCGGAAAGATCGCGCCGCACTCGCGACACTGGTACCGGGTTTTGAAGGCTTTCACCATGCCTGACATCACTCCTCGTAGCGATACTTGACGCGGCCTGTGAGCCGGCAAAACAATTCGTAGGTGATTGTTCCGGCTGCTTTCGCGATCTCCTCGGCGGGCAGCCCTTGACCCCAGAGCACGACCTGGTCACCGACGCGCGGATTGTCGATCCCACGCAGGTCGATCGTGATCATGTCCATGGAAACGCGTCCTGCGAGTTCTGCACGCTGGCCGTTGACGAGAACCGGCGTCCCGTTCGGGGCATGGCGCGGATACCCGTCGCCATAACCGATGGCTGCGACGCCGACCGGCATGTCCTCCGGACAGGTAAAGGTGCTGCCATAGCCGATCGTGTCCCCCTCGTGCAACTGGCGGACAGCAATCAGTCTCGTCCGCAAGGTCATCACTGGCTCCAGCCCCTCCTCGCTCGCCATGCTGTCGGAAAACGGCGAGGTCCCGTACAGCATGATGCCGGGACGAACCCAGCCTTTTCTGGATTCCGGCCAGCCGAGAATACCGGCTGAATTCGCCATGCTGACCTCAAGGCTCGGATCAATGAAGGGGGTAAAGTTTTCGAGCTGCCACGTCGTATAGTCACTCTTCCTGTCGTCGGCATTCGCGAAATGCGTCATGATGCCGACGAGTGTGACATCACCCATCTGATCGAGCTGACTGATGACAGACCTGGCTTCGTCTGTCTGAATACCGATGCGATGCATGCCGGTATCGATCTTGACCCAGACGCGCAGCGGTAACTGACCATCCGGCAGTTGCTCGAGCAGCCGCAACTGGGAACGGTCATGAATCACCAGATCAAGCTCGCTGTCACGACAGAGAATCAGCTCTGGCAAGCTGTTAAAACCCTCCAGAACCATGATGCGCCCGTCAAAACCTTCATTGCGCAATTGCAGCGCTTCCTCGACACGCGCAACAGCAAGGGCATCCGCATCCGAGAGAATACGTGCAATCTGCATCAGGCCGTGTCCATAGGCGTTGGCCTTGATTGCAGCAATGACCCTGCAACCCGTGGCCACTTCCCTGACACGGTTCAGGTTATGGCGTAAAGCCGCAAGGTCGATACGAGCGACGGGCGTTGTCATGACGCTTCAGGGAATGACTTCAGGCAGGATGGAGCAGCCGTGCTTTCAGGATCAGTAGCCATCCTCACCGTAATTGCCGCCATAGCCCATCGGGGCATAATTCTCGAATTTGGTGTACTGACCAAGAAACGTCAAGTTGACAGTTCCAATCGGACCGTTACGCTGCTTGCCAATGATGATCTCGGCTCTTCCCTTATCCTCTTCGGGAACATTCTCGTTGTAGACCTCGTCGCGGTAGATGAAGACAACGAGGTCTGCATCCTGCTCGATCGAGCCGGATTCACGCAGGTCCGACATGACAGGACGCTTGTTCGGACGCTGCTCGAGATTGCGATTAAGTTGTGACAGTGCAATAACCGGGACATTGAGCTCCTTCGCGAGCGATTTGAGACCGCGAGAGATGGCCGAGATCTCTGTTGCACGATTCTCGCCTGAACCTGGTGCCTGCATGAGTTGCAGGTAATCGATGACGATGAGCCCGAGTTCGTTATTACATTCCCGCTTGAGGCGGCGAGCTCTGGCGCGAAGGTCTGTCGGCGACAGAGCCGGAGTGTCATCGATATGGATGGGAGCTTCTGCGAGCAGACTGACAGCTGATGTGAGTCTTGGCCACTCATCATCGAGCAGTTTACCGGTACGCACGCGGTGCTGGTCGACCCGACCGAGAGATGACAGCATACGCATGGCAAGTGAGTCACCCGGCATTTCCATGCTGAAAACCGCAACCGGCTTGCGCGTCTTGATCGCGGCATTCTCGGCGACATTCATGGCAAAGGTGGTTTTTCCCATCGAGGGACGTCCGGCGATGATGATCAGATCAGCAGGTTGCAGGCCGGATGTCATCTGGTCGAAATCACTGAAACCCGTGCTGAGCCCGGTGATTGGTTCGTCAGACTGATAGAGCGTCTCGATGCGTTCAAGTGCAAGTGTCACAAGGTGTTTCGTCGGCTGGAATCCGCCACCCCCCCTTGTTTTCTGCTCGGCGATTTCGAAGACTTTCCTCTCTGCCTCGTCGAGCAGTTCGATACTGGTGCGACCTTCCGGACGATAACCGCTGTCCGCGATCTCGGTGCCGACACTGATGAGTTGTCTGACCACAGAGTGCTCGCGCACGATGTCGGCATAGCTCCGGATATTGGCTGCGCTCGGGGTTTCATTGGCCAGTGTCCCGAGATAGACGAGCCCGCCTGCTTCCTCGAGCTGTTCGAGGCGCTCGAGTTCCTCGGCAAGCGTGACCACATCAAAAGGTTTGCTGTGTTCGGCAAGATTCGCGATCGCGGTATAAATCAGCTGGTGCTCACGCCTGTAGAAGTCCCGTGTGGTGACCTTGTCCGCAACCTGGTCCCAGGTTGCATTATCAAGCATCAGTCCACCGATGACTGACTGTTCTGCCTGCATGGAGTGAGGTGG
>JASFFK010000103.1:0-7730 GCA_050124335.1 Chromatiales bacterium
ATGGATTTCGGGGAGTCCTTTGGTGGGTTTTGGCGGGCTGGGGGCCTAGGAAGGTGGAAGCCTGGAAAACTCGAGATCTGGGGAGCTGTTGAAGCTGAGTTTGGATCTGCAAAACGGCCTCTGTTATTAGCTGTTCATTTTAAGGGTAAACTTACAGATTAATGATGCGTTCGTTCGCACATTATGAGATTGATTAAATTAAGGGGAAGAATATTACTCCAACATCGTATCAGTTGCCCTTACGTGCGGACTATTTTTTACTGAGAGAAGTGCATGGATAATCCAAAAGAAGAGAAAATATCATCGCAAGAATGGAAAGAACATTTTCAATCTCTTGATACAGAAATACTCATTAGTCTTCTTGCATCAAAATCGCTTTTACATCGAGATATGGTCAAAAATATTGTAATATCTCGCGGTATATCGGAAGAAGAAATACATAACACAATAAAAAAAGAGAAATCGGTTATTGCTAAAAATGTAAAGGAAGCGATTGACAGTGGGCATGCTTGGAAAGGCACACGTGTAGAACCTGCCTTTTATGCCTGGACCTACATGATAAATTTTGTACTCATATTCTTAGTCGCAGATATCGCATTCTCAATATTCGTTGGATGGAAGCATGGCCTGCTAATCGGCCTAGGGGCCTTTGTGGTTGTTCTTCTTATTATTCTTATCCTTGCTATTTTACTAGGTGGAGTCTTTTTAAAGATGGCAGTTAAAAAATCAAATATGTGACTACAGATAGAAAATGCCTGAGTAAAAACAGAGGACCGAAAATGTGTATCAAACGACACAGACCAAAAGGAACCCTCCAGAAACTGCGGCAGGTGTAACTCTCTGAAGGCCCACCACATTTTCCTTCATTGAAATCATTGGCTTGCATCACATGCGGGCCTTTTTTGTGCCCGATGCACCAAGGGACTATGGATTTCGGGGAGTCCTTTGGTGGGTTTTCACGTGTCAGAATTATGAATCAGATTTAAGATGTGCATGTACCAGAATGACTAATCATGTTCACCTCTGAATTCTTTTCCATTTCTCTGACCTCTTTCACACTCATTGGCCTCGCAGAATTAGGGGACAAAAGCCAACTTGTGTGCATGTCGCTCGCCTTACGCCATCGTCATTGGCCGGTTTTGTTGGGTTCAGCCGTGGCATTTACCATTCTCAACACTCTGGCCGTAGTGTTTGGTGCAGGTGTAGCTGTATGGCTACCAGAGAGGGTAACGGCAGCTATCGTCGCAATTCTCTTTGGGATCTTCGGTATCCATGCATTACTCACCAATCATGAAGAAGAGACCGAAGTGGTTGTGGAGCACTCTGGTCGTAGCATTTTCCTGACCACACTAGGTTTACTCTTTGTGGCAGAGTTGGGTGACAAAACACAGATAGCAGTTGCCAGTTTGGCAGGAAGTACCTCACCTGTTCCTGTCTGGATCGGCGCAACCGTTGCTCTACTCCTTGTCTCTGCCCTGGGCGTCTGGGCAGGGCGCACTGTCTTTCAAAGGCTACCACTTAGGTGGTTACAGCGTATCGGTGGAGGCATTTTTCTGACGTTTTCACTCTTGGCAGCTTGGAAGGCATTGTTTTGAGACTGTGGTGACTAACCCCTTCGCAGAGTTCAGGTCTAGTCCCTGACGGCCCACCACATACATCTCAAATGAAAACAACGGCTTATGGGAAACCATGGGCCGTTTTCTTTTGGAGGCACCAAGGGACTATGGATTTTGGGGAGTCCTTTGGTGTGTTTCATTGGCTGGGTGACGGCGCTGAGACCGAGAAACTGAAAACCTGGGGAACTGCAATTCTGGAAGACTCCAGAAAAGTTGCCCCTGGCTGGTTTATAGGAAGCTTAAGGCCCGTTTGGTCTTTGTTGACTAGCGTCTATCCCGCCTGTCGTTGACACGATCCTCTGCCCTGTCGACCGTATCCTGTCGCTTGTCTTGCCTGTTCTCCGAGCGGCAATCAGGCCCATCACCAACACAATCTCGACGCTCCTCTCGAAATTCCTGCTTGTCCTCGACACGGTCTGCAGTATTCTCGACGGTATCATGTCGGCGTTCGACTCGGGTATCGACACCGGCCGCAATAGCTACATGGCTGAATATGAGACCCAGACCCATTCCAGTAATGAGAAGTGCTTGTTTGTTCATTTTGGGTTTACCTTGGTTTCTAACAATAACGGGTTTAGTGGAAATCATGAGGATTGATTATTCGATCGGAATCGGCATATGTTCTTTGAGTGGATTCCAGATCCTCAGTAACTTGTATGAGCTAGTCACTGAGGTCCGGATCTATCTGAGCGAGGCTCCGAAGTATATGTCGATGCTGCCATCGGCGTTGTATTCGACACTATCCATGAGCAATTGACTATTTGCTTATTCTTTCGAAATCGTTCGGCGCCCAAGTCTTGTCAAAGTAGGGCTCCAACGGCCCGTAGAAACGAAAATATGCGAACCATCCTTCACCCGGCTTGGTCAGCACGAAATTCTCTTCGCTAATGCCTTCGGGCTTTTCCGGTCCAAAGAACAAATCGACCGAACCATCGTCGTTTACATCAATATCACGTTGTGACCCAGTGCTCGACTTCGGCGTCCCGTTGGCAATGAGGGAGCGAGTCTCAGTGTCATATACGGCGATCGACCAGTAATCATTGATTGGAACATTGGCAGGTACTGTCAGCCTGTAAGTATTGCCGCCGTTCAGAAATTCACCGGTCCTGTCTTTCGACGCAAGCTGGTATTGCGACCCCTTGCCAACCATCTTTGTGACCATTGATTTCGCGCCCGTCATGGCCTGGTAGGTAAACGCAGCTCGCTCATGGACTTCTGTATGACCCAGGCCATCAAAGTATGGTGACTGCGTCTGGAATGCAGGCTCCCATTGCAGTCCCTCCCAGGTCTTGATGTCTTGCTGGGCATCGAAGCCCACGGCCACCATCATAGCCTTGGCCGTTTTGGCCGCACGGACAAGCACCGCTTGTTGCTCCTGTGTCGGGGCGAACTCCTTACCTTTCTGGATACCGATAGTCTTCGCGAGACCCATCATTGCCAGGTCACGTTCCTGGACCGGCTCAAGCTGAATCATTGCGTTCAGCATGTACCAGAAGTCCATGCTGTCGTTGCGAGTTACGGCATAGAACGGTGTCGTGGATTGGTTTACGAAGTGCTGCTCTTCAGGAGCGCCCTCCGACAGCGGATAAATCCTCGAATTGGATTTCAGCACGTTAACGGCATCTTCTTCTGTCTGATCAGCCGTCACGAATGCACGTTGAAGCCAGAATACGGTGTTGGTTGGCGATTCAAGAACGAAGGCGCCTTCGCCCGATTCGGGTATCTCACCACCATAACCCGGAGGAATCATGATGTACTTTCCGCCCGCACCCTGATCCGGACCTGTCATACCCAGGTCTTCAATGGGTCGCTGCCAGGCATCAGCCATGAACCCCAGTGTCCTTGGCGCAATGTCGAACACCATTGGCTCGTCGCCGATCTGGGTGAAGCCATACGCATATACAGTTTCCTGGTTGGCGGTGTAGATTACGTTGTCTGAAGACGCGCGTTGCTCGGCAATGGAAATTGTCGTGTTGAGAATACCGGCTTTTTCCATACCTGCTTTGGCGGCACCTACCGCGACTAGTGGCTGGGCCCATAGTGCAATCTGCACCGCCGACTGGAAATATAGTTCCTCATGCATCTGCTCAAGCGTCGCCGGTATCGGGTAGTTAGCGTCGTACTCGATAGTCAGGTGCGCCCCGGCTTCAAAATCAGCGTAGGCCGACGGGGCCGAAGTCAGAAAAACGACGCACAAAGCGCAAACGAGAACTATTTTCATAATTGTTTCTCCATTTTTGGATTCTGAGACCGGAAGTGCACCTAGGACTACTAAACCCACCTCATGAACTTCGTTGAGCAGCGAGCGCCTATTTCAGGCGCTCAATGTCGTTCATCTGGAAGCTCTTATCGAAGAGAGCAGGTTCAGGGCCGTAGAAACGGCCCAGCAAGAAGAAGCGCTGGTCCGGATCGGTCTTGAGCCAGTTGGATTCCTTACCCTTCGGCGGTTTTGGGCCAAAGTAGATGTCGATGCTGCCATCGGCGTTGTATTCGACTCCGTCCATGGTGCTGTCGATCGTATTGCGCGGCATGTTGCGTACAAAAGCAGCGGTCTTAAGGTCGTAGGTCGTAATCGACCAGAAATCCCTTACCGGCACGTTTGCGGGAACGGTGAGCTTGTACTGGCGGTCGCCATACAGCCAGTCGTTGGACGGGTCTTCGGCAAGGTCCAGGTAAAACGAAGCCGTGCCGTAGTTTTTGACGCTGGAAATGACGCCGTAGTACGTGGCACCACGCCGAATGTAGTCGAAATGGGTTGGGTACACGAACGTGAACTCCGTTTCAATGACGCCACTAGGGACGATCGTCGACCATTTCTTGCCGTCGTAGTACGGCGGATTGAACGACCGGTGATACGCTGAAATCATATACTCCAGCGCGTCCGGGCCTGCCTTGTCGAACACAGCCTGGAGTTCCTTCGAGGGTTCGAACGGTTTACCCACTTCAATACCCAGGTGAGTCAGCATGCCCATCATGCTCTTGTTGCGCTCCTGGATAGGCTCTTCCTGCAACAATTCGTGGATTTCGGAGTAGATACTGCCGTCTAGTACCGGCGTCATCTCAAGCAGCTTACCCGCCAAATCAATGTATTTCGTCTCCGCGGGCTGACCGGCCTTCGAGAGCGGATAGACCTTGATCTGCTTGGTAAACTCAACTGCCAGGGCCAGGTTCTCCGCGCTGGAACTCTCGATGATCGGCCTCAAGATCGCGAATCCGTTGTTGGTCTCCTGCGTGTAGACGTAGGCATTGGGAAGGAGCGGTCCTTCGTAGCCCTCCGGCACGATCAGGTACTTCCCGCCCCGACCCTTGTCGCGACCGGCGGCACCCACATCGTCAATCGGACTCTGCCATGCATCCATAATGGTGCCGAAGACTCCGACTCCGGGAATGGAGGCCGGAATCTCGACGACGATGGGACCATCGTCGAGGTTCCAGTAGAAGTTAATGTACGGCGTGGTGTTATTGGGTGTCGCCGTCTGGAATTTCCAATCCTGGACCTCCGAGAAATACCCGATATCATTAGGCCCAACACCCGCATCAGCAAGCGCATCCCTGAATTTCTTGAAGTTCATCAGCGGCATGGCCCAGACAACAGCCTCGACGGCTCGATGATGGGTCATGCGATCATCTATCGACTGCTCCATAGCCCAGCTTGGGGTAATGCTTACCAGCAAAAAGGTAAGCAGTGATGCTCGAATCATTTCGAAACTCGCTATTTTGATTTCAGGAAACCACAGGAACTGTAAGCCCATCTCAGGCGCTTACTGTTCCGTGCCCGCCACCCACCATTGAGGCTGCATAACGAGCGGTGCTGCTTGCATGACACCAGCATGGTGGATCGTGATAAAAAAAGTAAATGATTTCGATAGTTCTGTCTTGGCCTTTTCGCGCCACCCTGATTTTGCTAGGGTGAGAAACTTTCCCACCAGCGCTTTGGGATCAATGAGAAATCGCGTATTTATCGCTAGAGCAAGCCACTTCTTTCCGTTCCTTGAAGTCTTGGGATCCAACGGCATTCCCTACGAGCGAAAACTGCGTCGCTTCGGGCTGCCGACTCTTCGAACCGAGCAATCCGATGAATACGTCGTTGTGCCTGCCGTCGACAGGTTCATTTCCCATATTGTCGATCAGGCGGGCTTGATCGATTTGCCGAAACTGGTAACCGAGCGCATCAGATACAACCAGCTGTCTCAGCAAGTTCTGGCCACGATCGATCACTGCCCGACTACCTGGTCACGGCTTGAATTGTTTGGCGAATTAATGCCGCTGGAGTGCAACGAGTTTCGGTGCAGATTAGTTCAACAGGGTGATTCGACGAGGTTCTGCGTTGATATACAAAACTATGCAGGTATGCCTGAAAGTCGATACACGGAGTGGAATACGGCGATGATCGTGGTAACTATCGTGCGCGACAAGTTGGGTCAAGATTGGTTGCCTACGGAGGTCGGGTTACGCACAAGCCACCAGCTTCCGGTCGAAAGTATTGGAGAGTTTGCAGGTTGCAAGGTTTCTTATGGGCAGCATTGCATCTACGTTACAGCACCGACACAAGACCTGGCTCGTCCAGTTAGTTTCCTGGATGCAACGCATTCTACTTCAAGCGAAACCGTTACGAAGATACTTAATGAGGACGAATATCTGGGACTACCGGGTTCTCTCAAGATGGCACTTCGTCCACACCTCCGTAACGGGATACCCAATGTCGGCCTTGCCTCCGAGATTTGCGAAACGAGCCCCCGTACAATGCAAAGAGAGTTGCAGAAATCCAGGTCCAGTTTCAGGCAGATACTTGCCGAACTTCAGTTCGAACTCGCCGCAGATCTTCTGCGGGATCCAACTTTGAAAATTGGTGATATTGGTCGAGAAGTTGGATTCGATGATCCCTCCCATTTCGTCCGATCATTTCGACGTATCTCAGGCACGACCCCGACTGAATACAGGCGTGCATCAATCTGCGAGTGATCTGCTTCGCAGGCCTGAGGCCATGACTGTCAACAAGGCCTTTCAGTGAGGCTAATTCTGAGCATACTCAGAAAGCCTGCCGGAACCAGTTGGTTACTTTCGGGTGATCTAACTCGTTGAAACCGGTGATGAACTAGCATTCAAACTGGACCAATCGTTGGAGGCAGGTCAGGCGTTCATCAGCGCCTTATCTGTTGGCAAAAGAAAACCGGCCCATTTAGGAGCCGGCTTCTTACATTGGTTATTTCGACTGGATCAATCAGTAATATCTGCGTCGATGATGCCACCCTTTGCAGCCCGAACTGTCTGCACAGTCAGCATGGTCTTGTTGATGACCGATGCGGCTTCTGCAGTCGCAGCAACCGTGCCATCTGCATCACAGTCCTGGGTGGTATAGCCGAGTGAGTTTGTGTAATCACACAACACGACTTCAGCACTGGCTGCGGTGGTGAACATCGCCTTGATCTCGTAAACACCCTGATCCATGTCTGGCAGGACGAAGTTGAAGTGATGGGAAGCTGTTGTGGAGAGCAGCAACGCGATTTCCTCATCGTTCACAACGCAATCATCTGATACATCGAACGTGCCTTCGCCTGTTTCCATATCGACAGCGATATCACACTCTTTGATTACACCACCTAATTTGGCACTGAGTTCCTGCACACGCTTTGAAAGCTTGACACCACCAGGCTCTGCGGACACACAGTCACCACCAACTACAGGACAGGCATGTATTGAGACTACAGCTTCTGCGTCTGCGATCGCAGTTGCAGAACCACCATTCTTGCCCTTGACGGCACCAAAGGTCGTCAGGCCAATTTCTGCTGAGACACCTACTAGCAGTTCTTTGTCTTGCGGGACTTTGATTGTTGCAAGAGTATGTCCATTGGCGTTAGCGTCAGCTTGGCATACTTCACCGGGTGTGCCATCGCAGGTCACCATTGCGCTGACTGAGAGCATGGGATCGTTGGTGTAGGTGGCTGCGAACTTGGCAGAAGGGGTTGCTGCCAGGACGGAGCCTGCTAAAAAGGCAGAAGATACTGCCATTGAGATCAGTACATTTTTCATGAGTCACATTTCCTCTGTGGTTGATGCCGGGTATTTCCAGCGTGTGGCTTCAGTTAAAACCTAAAGCCTCTTTCGAAAGCTCCA
>JASFFK010000104.1:0-7697 GCA_050124335.1 Chromatiales bacterium
GAGTTCGGCCAGTCGATGGAGGGCATCCTCCCGGTTCTTCTCCTGCGTCCGGTAACGTTGCGCCTTGATGACGATAATCCCGTCCGATGTGATCCTGCTGTCACGCATCGCGAGAAGGCGCTGCTTGAAGAATTCGGGCAGTGATGATGCACGGATGTCGAAGCGAAGATGGATCGCGGAGGAGACCTTGTTGACGTTCTGGCCTCCTGCCCCGCTTGCTCGAATCGCTGTCAGTTCCAGCTCTTCGTCGGGGATGGTGACATTATTGGAAATCCTCAGCATGGGAAACACCGGGACCGGACCTGGCGATGTACCCGCCAGACCGGGGCCGGTTGAGCATTTACCTGACGATCATCACGGAACAGTCGGCGTGCCTGACAACATGGGCCGAGGTCGCTCCGAGCGAATAAAACCGGCTGGCTTCCCGGCTCTGCGAAAGAATGATGAGGTCACACCCGATCTGGTCGGCGATCTTCAGGATGGCGTCCCTCGCCTTGCCCTCGGCGACATTCGGCTGCACTCGGATACCATCGGGCACCTTCTCGCTGATCCACTGTTTCAGTACACCAAGGGTCTGTGCGGTCACCTCGTCCTCGTAACCTTCGGGAAAATACTGCTGCACGATCGGCATGCCGTAATCCGGCACGGCCGTGAGAACGTGCAGGGTCGAGCCGCATTGCTCACAGAACTCGATTGCCTGCGCCAGGGGCTTTTCCCATGAGAAAGGCTTGTCGATTTCCACGTAGACCAGAATATCTTTGAACATGCTTCTCTCCTGCTATCAGACCGCCGGCGCGGTAATTGCCTGCTTGCGCCGGCGCAGTTGCAACCAGGCAATGAACCCCATGAGCAGCAATGCCGGAATGATCATGATCTGTTTCGGCAGCCTGTCACTTTCCGTCTTCACGGTCGTGATTTCCCAACCGTAGTCGACGCCTGTCTTCTTGATCGCTTCCATTTGCCGGGAGCTTTCGCTGATGTAGTCGATCGTCATGATGCCAGTGTAATCCGATGTCTCGAGGCCAGCTGCCGAGAGACGCTCCTTGCCGGTCTCGCCGGGTCCGAGCTTCATCGTCAGGGTCAGGGTCTTTTCATCGCCCATCATGGTCATTCCGCTGGTGACGAACCTGACCCTGTCCCCCTCCTTCATCCCGTCGGCAACCTGGTAGAGCTGCATACCCGGCAGATCATCGTAGGGTTCCTGGATCTTGTCCCAGATTGCCCCCGGTCTGAAAAGGATGAAGGCGACAAGCAACAGCCCGAGCGTTTCCCAGAGCCTGCTCTTGACCAGCCAGAATCCCTGGGTCGCCGCGGCAAAGAGCAGCATCGCGATGACAGCTGAAACCACGGTCAGGACGAAATCGATCCAGCTGTCGATCCCGATCATCAACAGCTGGGTGTTGAACACGAAGAAGAATGGCAGGATCGCCGTGCGGATGTCATAGGCAAACCCCTGCAGACCGGTACGAATCGGGTCACCCCTCGAGATGGCCGCCGCTGCGAAGGCGGCCAGGCCGACCGGCGGTGTGTCATCGGCGAGGATGCCGAAGTAGAAGACGAACATGTGTGCAGCGATCAGCGGGATGGCGATATCAGACTGCGCACCGAGGCTGACGATGACCTGCGCCATGAGGCTCGACACGACGATGTAGTTTGCTGTCGTTGGCAGTCCCATGCCGAGAATCAGGCTGATGACTGCGGTGAACAGCAGGATCAGGAAGATGTTGCCACCGGAGATGAACTCGACCACTTCGACCATGACCTGGCCGATGCCGGTCAGGGTCACGGTGCCGACGATGAGGCCGGCTGCCGCCGTGGCGACGCCGATGCCGATCATGTTACGCGCACCATTGACGAGGCCATGCAACAGATCCTGAAAGCCTTCACCGAGCCTCTCGGAATAGTGTCCCGACTTGCGAAAGAGATCGAGCAAGGGTTTCTGGGTGATGACAATGAAGATCATGAACACTGTTGCCCAGAATGCGGACAGCCCGGGTGACAACCGCTCGACCGTCAGCAGCCACACAAGGACAACGACCGGCAGCAGGTAGTGAAGCCCCGACTTGACCGTCGGGCCCACTTCAGGCAACTCGTTGATCTCGTGATCATGTGGCAGGTCGGGTACGCGCGAGGCGTAGGCGATCAGGGCAAGGTAGCTGATCACGAGCAACACCGTAATGGCCCATGGCGTGGCGTCACCAAAGATACTCTTGACGCCATTCAGGATCGGGGGCAGCACCCAGATCAGGAAACCCAGAACAATCACGACGCTGAGTATTCCGATCAGCTTCGCCATCTTGTCCATTTTGTTGGTGCGCGGCAGTCCCTGCATGCCGGCCTTCATCGCCTCTAGGTGCACGATGTAGACCAGCGCAATGTAGGAGATCACGGCCGGCAGGAAAGCGTGCTTGATGACTTCAACGAACGGGATGCCGACATACTCGACCATCAGGAAGGCCGCGGCCCCCATGATCGGCGGTGTGAGCTGCCCGTTGGTCGATGATGCGACCTCGACGGCACCGGCCTTTTCGGCCGGGAAACCGACACGCTTCATGAGCGGGATCGTGAAGGTACCGGTCGTGACCACGTTCGCGATCGACGAACCGGAGATCATGCCGGTCATCGCCGAGGAGACGACCGCGGCCTTGGCCGGACCGCCGCGGAAATGGCCCATCATGGCGAAGGCGACACGAATGAAGTAGTTACCGGCACCGGCCCGTTCCAGCAGGGCGCCGAACAGCACGAACATGAAGACCATGGTCGCCGAGACGCCGATGGCAACACCGAAGGCGCCCTCTGTCGTCAGCCAGTAATGCGAGGCGGCCTTGTTCAGTGATGCCCCCTTGTGGGCGATCATGTCGGGCATGTACTGGCCAAACAAGGCGTAACTGACGAAGATAATCGCGACGACCATGAGCGGCGGGCCAAGGGAACGCCGCGTGGCCTCGAGCAGCAGGAGGATACCGATAACGCTGACGATGACATCCATCTGTGTCGGCGCACCCATGCGGTCGGCGAGCGCATCCTTGAAAACGATGAGATAAAGTGCGGATGCTGCGATCAGCATCGCGAGTCCCCAGTCCAGCAGGGGGATGCGATGTCTCGGAGAGTGCTTGAATGCCGGGTAACTGAGGAAAGCGAGAAAGCCTGCAAAGATCAGGTGAAAACGCTTGACGACATCCTCGTTCATCCATGGCGAGAATTCCAGCACGAGGGGTGATGCGACATAGAGCTGGAAGAGTGACCATGCCAGCGCCGTGTAAAAGAGGAATGCAGCAATGCCCTTGCTGCGCGGTTCCCGTCCACCCAGGTCCGCTTCGGCGATCATCGCCTGCAGTTCGCTGTCGAGCGGTTTCTTTTCGTCGCTTTTGTTCTTTTTCTCGTTCACGAGATCTCCCCCATGCAGAAAAACGGGGTGCTCATGGCACCCCGATCATGGTCCGGTCTTATTTCAGGAGACCGGCTTCCTTATAGTACTTCTCGGCCCCGGGGTGCAAGGGTGCAGAGAGGCCATCCTTGATCATTTCCTCCTTCTTGAGGTTCTCAAATGCCGGATGGAGTTTCTTGAAGTCATCGAAATTTTCGAAAACTGCCTTGACGACCGTATAGACCACTTCGTCGGGAGTGTTTGTCGAGGATACGAGGGTTGCACCCACGCCGAAAGTATTGGCGTCCTCGTCATTACCGCGATACATGCCGCCCGGGATGGTTGCATGACGGTAGTAGGGATGATCGGCGATGAGTTTCTCGATTTCCGGCCCGGTGACGTTGACCAGAACGCTGTCACAGGAGGTTGTCGCTTCCTTGATGGAACCGCTCGGGTGTCCAACCGTGTAGACCATGGCATCGATCTTGTTGTCACAGAGCGCCTTGGATTGCTCGGCTGCCTTGAGCTCGGACGCCAGCTTGAGATCGTCGTTCGTCCAGCCCATCGCTTCCATCACGACTTCCATGGTGCCGCGCTGCCCCGACCCGGGGTTGCCGATATTGACGCGCTTGTCTTTCAGGTCCTGGAAATTCTTGATGCCGGAATCGGCACGTGCAACCACAGTGAACGGTTCCGGATGGATTGAAAAAACAGCCCTGAGTTCCTTGAAGGGTCCTGCCTCCTCGAATTTGCTGGTGCCGTTGTAGGCATGAAATTGCCAGTCCGACTGGGCGACTCCCATGTCGAGTTCGCCCGCACGAATGGTGTTGATGTTGTAGACAGAGCCACCCGTGCTCTCGACGGCACAGTGAATGCCGTGTTCTTTCCTGTCCTTGTTGACCAGTCTGCAGATGGCGCCGCCAGTCGGATAGTAGACGCCCGTTACCCCGCCGGTCCCGATCGTCACGAACTCCCTTGCAGATGCTGTCGAAGTCATCAGCGCAACCGAGGCTGCCACAAGTGCCGTATTCAGAATTATTTTATTGAACTTCATCTTTTTATTTCCTCCGTTTGAAAATAATAATGCCAGCGACAGCCGTGCTGTTGTGGCACATGCCTTCAAACTGTATCACCATGGCCGCTGTTTGCAAGGAAACCCGCGAATTACGGAGGGGAAAGACACGCCTGTCACCAGCCGGGTCTGAGGATCTCCCGGGCATCGTCTGCCGAAGCCGGTCGCCGCACTTTTGCTGTTTCAATGCAGGCGACAAGGGAACGAACAAGTGACGCATTGTCCGGCGCGAGCCGGCCATCCTGGCCAACAAGGTTATTCTCGAATCCGACCCGGGCATGTCCACCGAGATCCGCAACCGATTGCATGATCCGGCCTTCTGCAGGCCCGAATGCACACGCCATCCAGCACTTCTCTCTCTGCATGCCGTGGAAACCTTCCAGCATCTCCGGCGTCGCATCGACATGCGGTTTGTATTTTCCGAGCACGAAAAGCACGGGATAGCTGGAAGCGCTCAATACATCCCGCCGGATCCAGTCATTGAGCAGCGCCTGATCCTCTGTCGAGTAGAGAATCCATTGAGGTAACACACCCTGCTCGCGCATCCACCGGTCCAGTTCGGCAATGGCTTCCTCGCCTGCCCGTGCGAGTTCCCTGACAGCCAGTGAAACAGCTTCGGGAACCAGCTCGCGTACGACAGTCATTTGCTCTTCAGCGCTGTAGAGCCCCACAGCCTCGGTCGTGACCTGCAGCAACAGCCGCATGCCAACACGTGCACGGATTGCCTCGAGAGCCGCACGATAACGATCGGGATCAAGCGTATGCCCGGCTTCGCTGTCACGCACATGCAGGTGCATGGCGCAGGCGCCCGCATTGAGACAGGCCTCTGCCGTCTCGGCAAGCTCATCGGGTGTCAGGGGAATTGCGGCATGATCACGGGAAGTCCTCCGGGCGCCGTTCGGAGCGACCATGATGACCATCGGGGAACTCAAGCTGCCTGCTCTTTCCGGGTCACGGTCTCGATCACGTTACCAAGCACATCGACGATCTGGTCGATGTGGGCCTTCTCCACGATAAAGGGTGGCGCCAGCAGGATGTGATCTCCAGTGCGGCCATCGATGGTTCCTCCCATCGGGTAACACATCAGCCCCTGCTCCATGGCAAGCCGCTTGATGTTCTGACTGAGCTTGATCTCCGGAGCGAAAGGCTCCCTGGTCAGCTTGTCGGCGACAAGTTCGATCCCGACGAAAAGCCCCCTTCCGCGGATATCGCCGACGAATGGCAGATAGTCGAGGCGCTGATGGAGTTGCTCCTTGAGATAAGTGCCCTGCTGCCTCACATTCTCGAGCAGGTTGCGTTCACGCACCTGTTTCTGCGTTGCGAGTGCAGCAGCGCAGGCCAGTGCATGGCCGATGAACGTGTGTCCGTGCTGGAAAGCCCCAGAGCCCCTCTCGATGACCTCTGCAATCTCTCGCTTGACGAAAACCGCACCCATTGGCATGTAGCCCGCGGTAATGCCCTTGGCGACAGTCTGAAGGTCGCCACTGATGCCCTCCTGCTCGCAGGCATGCAGTGTGCCTGTACGCCCCATGCCGCACATGACCTCGTCGAGAATCAGCAGGACACCAAAATGGTCGCAGATCTCGCGGATGCGCCTGAAATAGCCGGGCACCGCTTCGACAGCCCCGGCTGTGGCGCCGACGACAGGTTCAGCGATGAATGCCATGACCTTGCTCGGACCAATGAGCTGGATGGCTGACTCGAGCTCGTTCGCCACGCGCAGGCCATAGGCTTCCGGCGTCTCATCCTCGCGCTGGTTGCGATATGCGTAGCAGGGAGAGATGTGATAGCCGGTCACGAGCATCGGGTCGAAGGGTTCACGCCGCCAGAAGTTGCCGCCCGCAGCGAGTGCGCCAAGCGTGTTGCCGTGATAGCTCTGGCGTCGGGAAATGACGACCTGGCGATTCGACTGGCCGATCTCGGTAAAGTACTGGCGGGCCAGCTTGAGTGCGGATTCGACAGCCTCGGAACCGCCCGAGACAAAATAGACATGACTGAAGCCGTCGGGAGCATGCTCGACGAGATCATGCGCCAGTTCCTCCATCACCCCGGTTGTGAAAAACCCTGTATGTGCATACGCCAGGTGATTCAGCTGTTCAGTGATCGCCTCACGCACGGCCCTGTCGCTGTGTCCGAGACAGGAGACTGCTGCGCCGCCGCACGCATCGAGGTAGGAATTGCCGTTGGAGTCAGTGATAAAGACCCCATCGCCTTCGGTGGCGACCGGGTAATCGCTCAACATCGAGCGATGCAAGACAGAAGAGTTGTGCAAGGGGTTGCGTACCGTCTTGTACTTTCCTGGCCATGCCAGGTTCAGGGCCAATGAATAGTCAGTGTGGCAGAAATTACGCGGCTTACAAGGGCGGAAACAGAAAAAATGACAAAATTGTTAAAGGCCTGTTCAGGCATCCCGGGCTACTGATGCAAGCGCGGCCCTGAGCGCAGCCTCCTGCACGGGATAGGTCAGCGTGGCATGCAGCGGGAAACGCTCCGTCAACTGGTCCAGCTTGTGCCGGGTCTCCTCTTCGTAAAAGGCGATCACCCTGGCACCGCCATGCTTTTGCAGGACAGCCATCAGGGTCTCCAGGTTGGATGTTCGGTCGCGGAACTGGCTCTGGAAATTGTACTCGGCGACGATCACGTCCGGCGCCTGCTTTTTGAGAGACGAGCGTGCCTTGCGCATGGAGTTCACGACCTCGACGGTGAAACCCATCGACTGGTAGAGCGGAATAAAGTTCGGATACCCACCCATCTCGATGATTGCGAGCAGAGTTGGCATCAGGCAAAAATCACCCAGGTGGTCGCAATATACTTGGCGCCTGACTTGAGCTCGGCGGCGCGATGCTCGTGGGTCCAGAACGGCGGAAAGAGGACGAGTTTGCCCTTCTCGGGACGCACGCTGACATCCTGGAAGAGAAACTGGGTCTCGCCTCCCGCATCCCCGGCGACGTCATTGAGATACCAGAGTGCAACCAGCTGGCGGTTGGCGAACTGGTGACTGCCGCCATCGATGTGCCAGTGATAGTACTCCCCCGGCAGGTAGCGCTGGACCTGGTAGCCAAGATCCTTGAACGGGCCCTTGAAGTAGGGAAAGGTCTCGCGAAATTCCCGGATTGCTGCGGCCATACCGCGAAAAAAGAGCTGGTCGATATCCTTCCAGTCATCCTTGTCACTGACAACCAGGTCAGTGGTCTTCTTGACGGAGTGATCTTCCTGGCCGAGTTGCCCGATCACGCCCTTTCTCTGGTAGTTTTCCGA
>JASFFK010000105.1:0-7556 GCA_050124335.1 Chromatiales bacterium
GGCAGCGGATTTGCAACCGGTGCTGCGCTGGGATACCGATATGGCAACGGCTTCAGTGCAGAGATCGACTGGGAATACCGCAGCAACGACAATGACAGCATCACTTTTTCCGACGGGACTTCATACAGCGAAGGCAACCTCGCCTCGAATACCTTCTTCGTCAACGGTTTTTACACCTTCCAGGCGGCGTTCGACAATGTCCGTCCTTACATCGGTGCAGGGATCGGCTGGGTTCAGGAAATCGACCTCGATATCGAGGCAGCTGGCATCGAGACTTCCTACACAGGCGATAGCGAAATAGCCTGGCAGCTCATGACAGGCTTAGAGACGACCTTCAACACAGACTGGCGCCTGCAGGGCGAACTCAGGTACACACGCATCGCGGATGTGGATCTCGAACAGGAGAGTGGTCCCGGCAGGATCACCGGACTGGATTACGATACCTGGACCATCGGCCTTAACCTGATCTACGACTTCTGATGCTGTCAGCAGGAGGGGCCGGTGAACGATCCAGCTCCTCTTTGCCCGGGCGCACTCAACCTCATCAGGCAAGTTGTTCCTGCAAGTAGTCCAGGAAACTGCGCGTCTTCACCGGGAGATGCCGGCGGGAAGGATAAAGGGCGTAGAGCGTCAATGGTGCACGTTCGTACTCTTCCAGTACCTTCACCAGCCGACCGTCAGCCAGACCCTCTTCAACGATGAAGTTCGGGAGCAACGTGATACCCAGGCCCTGCATGGCTGCTTCAGCCAGCACATCGCCATTGTTGCTGCAAAAGCTGCCCTTGATTACCAGTGTCTGCTCACCCTCCTCCCCGTGAAAAGTCCACTCCTCGCGCTCCGGGATGAGGTTGTAATGCAGACAATCGTGCTGCAGGAGATCCTCCGGCGATGTCGGACACCCCCGCCGCTCCAGGTAATCGGGGGAAGCGCAGGCATGGCGCGGCACCGGTGCAATCGCGCGTGCGATCAGGGATGAATCGGCGGGATAGCCGATGCGGATAGCCAGGTCAGCGGCTTCGTCAATCAGGTCGGTTTCGCGATCCTCCAGGATCAGCGAAATTCGCAACTGGCTATGGCGTGCAGCAAATCGCGCGACCAGCGGTGCAACTCGCCGCTGTCCAAACGACATGGGAGCAACGATTCGCAACTCCCCATGCAGCTCGCGCGCTGAATCGGCCAGGGCCTGTTCGAGGTCATCGAGTTCATGCAGAAGGCGCCTCCCCTCGCGATAGTAGCGCTCGCCGGCTTCGGTCATGCTGAGTTTCCGCGTTGTCCGTTGTAACAGACGCACGCCCAGGCGCTGCTCCAGGGCCTTGACTCGACGACTCACTGAAGCAGGCGTGGTTTCCAGTCGCCTGGCCGCCGCACCGAAACCGTTCGCTTCCACCACACTGAAAAAGACTTCTCTGTCGTCCACTCCCCTGCTCCGGGTTCGTTGAGACTCAAATGAATTTTATTACGTATAACGTAACAGTCTATTTCTTTTTATGCTGTTTTAAATAACAGAGTATCTTACTAGGATATTCATATCCACGGCATTCACATCGGAGACTGAAACATGCTGGCGTTACGAAAAGCAGAGGATCGGGGCCATGCCAATCACGGCTGGCTGGACAGCTACCACACCTTCTCGTTCGGCGGTTACTATGACCCGCAACACATGGGTGTATCCAACCTGCGGGTGATCAACGACGATACCGTTGCACCGGGTGGCGGGTTCGCGCCTCACGGCCACGAGGACATGGAGATCATCAGTTACGTGCTGGAAGGCGCGCTAGAGCACAAGGACAGCATGGGCAACGGCTCGGTCATCCGTCCCGGCGACGTCCAGCGCATGAGCGCCGGCACCGGGGTTACCCACAGCGAGTACAACCATTCCTCGACCGAACCCGTGCACTTCCTGCAGATCTGGCTGCAACCGAATGCGTTTGGCGTCGAACCCGGTTACGACCAGAAGCACTTCCCGATCGAGGAGCGTCATGGTCAATGGGTCCTGCTCGTCTCGCCCGATGGCCATGGGGGATCCATCGCCACGTACCAGGACGCACTGATGTTCGGCACCCTGCTCATGCCCGGCGAGTCTGTGGACTACCGGTTCGAGGCGGACAGGCAAGGCTATCTGCACCTGGCGCGGGGCAGGTTGCGGGTTGGCGAGGTCATCCTGAAGCAGGGTGATGGCCTGCAGATCCGAAAGCACGGGGTGCTGGAACTCGAGGGCATCGAAGATGCGGAGGTCCTGCTGTTCGACATGCCCTAGCGAACAAGACCGGGCACATACATTTATACAGGAGATCATCACATGAAGAGAAGCAGCGGGCTTTTTCACAGCGACCATGGACAACCGGCCAGCCTGGCCACTCTCATCCAGGATTTGCGGAGGTAAGCAGATGTCCAATCCAGTCATAGCCGATAACAAGCCCGTCAAGGTCACCCTCTCGAAGGGTCAGGAGTACCACTTCTGTACCTGCGGACGCTCGCGCAGCCAGCCATTCTGCGATGGCTCGCATGGCGGCACGGAATTCACACCACGCGTCATCGTGTCGGACGAAGACCAGGAGGCCTTTCTCTGTGCCTGCAAGTACACACAGAATCCACCTTTCTGCGACGGCACCCATGCCCGTTTCACTGACAACCAGGTCGGCAGTGAAGGACCGGATATCGACACCGGCTCCAGCGAGGTGCCCGCCGCCAGGCCCACGCCGGAGGAACCCCATGTAGAACTGATCCATGAGCTGGCACGCAACAGGCTGGACAGTGTCGGCCACCATGGACCGATGGCTGCAATGGGTGTTCCGCGTGACAAGCTGCCGACATGGGACGATATCCAGATCATGGTCGCACAAATGGCGCGCAAACCATTGATGGAAGATGCCGAGGTTGGCAGTGAGCTGGTCATTGGCACGAAAGCAAACAAACCGCTACAACTGGATATCCCGCTCTTCGTCTCGGACATGAGCTTTGGCGCCCTCTCGGAAGAGGCGAAGATCTCGCTCGCCAAAGGCGCAGAGCTGGCCGGGACCGGCATCTGTTCCGGCGAGGGAGGCATGCTGCCCGAGGAACAGGCAGCCAACAGCCGCTACTTCTATGAACTGGCCAGTGCGATGTTCGGCTATGACGAAAGCCTGATGAAAAGGGTCCAGGCCTTTCATTTCAAGGGCGGCCAGGGAGCCAAGACCGGCACCGGCGGCCACCTGCCCGGCGCCAAGAATACTGACAAAATCGCCGCAGTGCGCGGCATTCCTGCAGGCCAGCCGGCAATCTCGCCGCCAACCTTTGCCGACCTGGACTCGCCGGCTGATTTTCGGCGTTTTGCCGACCGTGTTCGTGAACTGACCGGCGGTATTCCTGTCGGCTTCAAGCTGAGTGCCAACCACATCGAGAAGGATATCGACTTTGCGCTGGAGGCGAGTGCCGACTACATCATCCTTGATGGCCGCGGCGGAGGCACAGGTGCCGCGCCGCTGCTGTTCCGCGATCATATCAGCGTACCCACGATTCCGGCCCTGGCACGAGCCAGACACCATCTGGATCGCTCTGGCGTTAGCCGCGATGTCGCGCTGATCATCACCGGCGGGTTACGCGTCCCAAGCGACTTCATCAAGGCGATGGCTTTGGGTGCGGATGGCATCGCGCTGGCAAACAGCGCCATGCAGGCGATTGGCTGTATTGGCGCACGCATCTGCAACAGCAACAACTGCCCCGCGGGCATTGCCACGCAGAAACCGGAACTGCGCGCCCGACTGGACATCGAGCGATCAGCCGAGCAGCTCAACAATTTCCTTCGTGCTTCCGTTGACCTGATGAAGGTGATGGCGCGCGCCTGTGGTCACACGCACCTGAACCAGTTCAACCGGGATGACCTGGCGACGCTGGACTGGTCCATGGCCCGCCTGTCGAGCATCCCCTTTTCCGGGTTCGATGCGAACCGGCAATGAAGCAAATTACCTCCCGGCGAGGGCTTCCGGCAGGCGTGCCCCCTAGGCAAGTCGCCAGGCCAGTTCCTCGTTTGCCCTGAGGGGCGTGATGCCGCCGGCATGACCGGCCGGCAATGTGTGAGGTTCCTTCACCAGCGTGATGGTGTCGGTATTGCGGGGTAATCCGTAGAAGTCGGGACCAAAATGACTGGAGAAGTCCTCGAGCTTGTCCAGTGCATCCGCCGACTCGAAGGCTTCTGCATAGAGCTCGATCGCGGCGTGGGCAGTGTAGATCCCGGCGCAGCCGCAGGCCGACTCCTTGGCAGCCGTCGCATGAGGCGCGCTGTCCGTACCCAGGAAAAACTTGGGATTGCCGCTCGTTGCAGCGGCAATGAGGGCCTCGCGATGTGTCTCCCGCTTCAGTACAGGCAGACAGTAGTAGTGGGGCCGGATGCCGCCCTGGAACATGGCGTTACGATTGTATAGCAGGTGATGCACGGTGATCGTAGCTCCCACATTGTCCGGCGCTTCGGACACGAACGCTGCTGCCTGGCGAGTGGTGATGTGCTCGAGTACCACCCTGAGCCCGGGCCGGCGCTGCAGCAGCGGCTCGAGTATCCGTTCGATGAACACCGCTTCCCGGTCAAAGAGATCGATATCCGGATCCGTCACCTCGCCGTGCAGCAGGAGAGGCAGGCCCGCCTCTTCCATGGCCACCAGCGCATCCTCCACCCGGTGAATGTCAGTGACTCCGGAATCCGAGTTGGTGGTCGCACCGGCCGGGTAATACTTCACCGCGTGCACGAAGCCACTTTCTCTTGCCCTGAAGATCTCCTCCGGCGAGGTGTTATCGGTCAGGTAGAGGGTCATCAACGGCTCGAACGCCATCCCTGCCGGCAGGGCTGCCAGGATGCGATCACGGTAGGCAGCGGCCTCCGACACGGTACGAACCGGCGGCTTCAGGTTGGGCATGACAATGGCCCTGGCGAAGCGCTGCGCGGTGTCCGGCAGCACGGCTGCCAGCATGTCGCCATCGCGCAAATGCAGATGCCAGTCATCCGGACGGGTGAGTGTCAGTGTGTTCATATTCAGGTTCCGGAGCCTTGCTTCAGGTTCTGGGCCAGTGAATCCGGCAAATGAAATGCGTGTTTCCTGCCCCCCGGGATGCCCTGACCCGTCACGTTCATCATCCACCCGGACAGCCGCCAGCTTGACGAGTGCTCGAGCAATCGAAGGTCACAAGCCCGGGACATTCACTTCGAGAGTGGCTCGTATGTGAATCCCCCGCCCGCCAGGCTGGCTTCGTACATCAAGCCACCCTTGGCGACCGTAAAGGTGACCATGCCTTTCTGGTAACCGCCCACTGTCTTTGCGTCATTCTTGCCGCCGCTGGCGCCTGCCGAAGTGCCTGTCGTACTGGTTTCGGCTGATGCACCGGCCGTGATGGCGACGACAGAGGCGCCTGCACCAAACTTGAAGGAGCCGCTGGTGAACTCCCTGAATGCGCGCTCATCTTCAAGAAACACGATCATGCTGTAAGCCTGACCGCCTGCCTGCAACCCGACGCTCACCTGGCCAAATTCGGAATTACCGAAGTGCACCCCGCTGACGTAGACTCGCCCCTTGCCACCGGCACCGCCAATGACAAAGCCGCCCTTGGCAATGGTTGGAAAAACGGCATAGGCGTAGGAGTTATCGAAGTAGGCCGCACTCTCTCCAGCGTTCCTGAAGATTTCGATCGTATCCGCGTACTTGTCAGCGAGCGCGCTGCCAAAAGGCAGTGCCAGCAGGAAGAAAGCCGATATGGCCAGGGATTTTATTGACATACTTCGTACCTGTAGATTGAAGTGAAAAGAAACTTCGCGGCCGGCTTCGGAACCGGTTGTCCACGAGAGAAATACTGTGCAGCGGCAAAACCACCACACGTTACTAAACTAAACCGTCATTATTGCACAACAGGAATAAGGAACAGACCACGGTTTTTCAGGCCATGGAATTCATTGCAGAAACACCCCCTGATCCCTTGTAGGCATTCAGAATCCACTCCTTCATAATTGTCTGACGTTTCCCATGAACACCGGAACGGCCTTTTGAGCCTCCGCCACGGAAAAGAATCATGCGGGAGTTCTGTCCGTGTTGGTTTTCTCTGTTTTCCATAGAGCTGCAGATGGCTTGGTTACAACTGATGGGCATGTAAATCAGGTGAGCAATAAGGAGAAGATGGGTTTCTGGAGTGTCGTGGCCATCGGTATTGGCGGCATGGTGGGCGGGGGCATTTTTGCCGTGTTGGGTCTGGCGGCACAACTCGCGCATGGAGCCACGCCGATTGCATTCGCCATTGCCGGAATAGTCGCGCTCCTGACCACATATTCTTACGCCAGGCTGTCTGTCGCTTTCCCTTCCCAGGGCGGCACAGTCACCTTTCTTGACCAGGCCTTTGGCCCGGGTCTTTTAGCCGGCAGTCTCAATATCCTCCTGTGGCTCAGTTACATCATCATGCTCTCACTCTATGCATACGCCTTTGGAAGTTATGCGGCGACATTTTTGGAGCCTGAATGGCAAGCGGTGGGCAAACACCTCTTTATTTGCCTGGCCGTGGCAGGCATCACCGCTCTGAATCTGTTCGGTGCTGCCGTGATAGGTCGCGCAGAACGCTGGATTGTCGCCTTCAAGACAGGCATTTTACTGCTGTTCGTTTCCGTTGGCTTGTGGAGCCTCGAGCCGCAACAACTCGAACCTGCAGCCTGGGCGACGCCTGTGCAGATTGTGGCGGGTGGCTTTATTATTTTTCTGGCCTATGAAGGCTTCGAACTGATCGCCAATGCCGCGAAGGATACAAGGCAACCGGAGAAAACACTGCCGCGCGCCTATTACTCGGCAGTGCTGTTTGTCATCATCCTGTATGTCCTGGTCGCGGTCGTCACTGTTGGCAACTTGCCGCTGGGGCAGATCGTTGATGCCAAGGATTATGCCCTTGCGGCTGCAGCCAAGCCCCTGTTCGGCATGGCCGGTTTCAAGCTGATTGCCATTGCCGCCTTGCTATCGACTGCCTCCGCCATCAATGCAACCCTGTACGGTGCTGCGCGCCTGAGCTATATCATCGCCCGGGAAGGCGAGCTGCCGGATGTGCTGGAAGAGCGAATCTGGCGCAAACCCGTGCTTGGCTTGCTGATCACCGCCGGCTTGACGCTGATTGCAGCCAATTGGCTCGACCTCAACAGTATCGCCACTGTCGGTAGCGCAGGTTTTCTCCTGATATTCACCGCCGTGAATATCGCCAACGTGGTTCTGAGCAAGCGAACCAATAGCCGACGCTGGATATCGGGGTTCGGCGCACTAGCCTGTCTGGCGGCGTTGATTGCACTGTTGTGGCAAATCGAAATGCAGACGCCGCTCAAAATCCTCGTCCTGGCTGCGATACTCGGCACCTCGGTGGGCATCGAAACCCTCTACCGCCTGATGCGCCGGCAGCGTGAGGAATAGAGTACAGGCCACAAGATCAGGGGACATACCAGGGTATTCCTGAAAGAGTAAGAGAGAGACAGGGCTTGATCAAAACCATGATCTGCCACCGTTTTCCTTCATAATTGTCCGACTAGATTCATGAAGACCAGGACAACATCTTGAACCACCGTCCCAGGA
>JASFFK010000106.1:0-7535 GCA_050124335.1 Chromatiales bacterium
GGCGACACCAAGACAGCAGTCGATCGCTGCGGGTGTGGTGCCCCAGTCCTCGTGCAGCTTCAGACCGATCGCACCTGCTGCGATCTGCTCGCGCAGTGCACCCGGGAGACTCGCATTGCCCTTGCCGAGAAACCCGAGGTTCATCGGCAATTCGTCCGCTGCCTGCAACATGCGGTGAATATTCCAGGGGCCGGGGGTGCAGGTCGTCGCGTTGGTGCCTGTCGCCGGTCCGGTTCCGCCGCCGAGCATGGTCGTGACGCCTGACATCAGCGCCTCCTCGACCTGTTGCGGGCAGATGAAATGAATGTGCGAATCGATACCCCCGGCCGTCAGGATCTGGCCTTCGCCGGCGATCGCCTCTGTACCAGGTCCCACGAGGATGTTGACACCGGCCTGCGTGTCCGGGTTGCCGGCCTTGCCGATGCCGGTGATACGGCCGTCCTTGATACCGATGTCTGCCTTCACGATACCCCAGTGGTCAAGGATCAGGGCGTTCGTGATGACGACATCGACGACTTCGCCAGACTCGAGCTGACACTGGCCCATACCGTCGCGAATCACCTTGCCACCACCGAATTTCACTTCGTCGCCATAGACCGTATGATCCTGCTCGACCTGGATGAAGAGTTCCGAATCACCGAGGCGTACACGATCGCCGGTCGTTGGACCATACATCTCGGCATAGGCTTGCCTGCTGATCGTTGCCATCTCATTCACCTCCGTCGAGCGGTCCCATGACGAGACCGTTGAAGCCATAGACCATCCGCTTGCCGGCATAGGCAACGAGTTCCACCTCGCGTGTCTGTCCGGGCTCGAAGCGCACAGCAGTGCCTGCAGGGATGTTGAGCCGGAAGCCGCGCGTCGCATCGCGATCGAAATCGAGTGCCGGGTTGGTCTCGAAAAAATGGTAATGCGAACCGACCTGCACAGGGCGGTCACCCGTGTTCGCGACCGTCACCCTGACAGTCTCGCGGCCATCGTTCAGTTCGATCTCGCCAGCGGCGGCGATCACTTCACCTGGAATCATACTTTTCACCCATTGGTCATCGGGAATCAGTTTTTCACCACAAAGAACACGAAGAACTCAAAGGAACCACTGTTAGAGACTTCATCTCCTTTGTGTTCTTTCGTGGCAAACCCTCTCTATCAGACAATCGGGTCATGCACCGTGACAAGCTTGGTGCCGTCCGGAAAGGTTGCCTCGACCTGCACCTCGTGAATCATTTCGGGAATACCCTCCATGACATCATCGCGCGTCAACAGCGTGCGGCCAAAATCCATGAGTTCGGCGACCGTCCTGCCCTCGCGTGCACCCTCCATGATTTCGGCACTGATGAGCGCCATCGCCTCGGGATAGTTGAGCTTGAGGCCTTTCGCCTTGCGCCGTTCGGCCAGCAACGCCGCCGTGAACAGCAGCAGTTTGTCTTTTTCTCTTGGAGTCAGCTCCATGGTCGAGTCCTCTCTAGTCGACTGTTAGCAGATGTCGCTTGGATGACAGCTCGAATGTCGTTCTTAAATCTTCAATAGTGTCGTTTCACGACAGATATTATTTTGAATACGGCGGGTGCGCCGCGGCACCCTTCTTTCTTTTGCTTGCCCAAAAGAAAGAAGGCAAAGAAAAAGGCACCCTGCTAACGCGGCCTGACGGCTACTCTGCGCGTCTTGTCCCTGACAGGCGCTCACCAACTCGCTGCGCTCAGACACGCCTCGCTTCACTCCTGTCAGGGACTGCGATGCTCGACGCGACAGAAGGGAAACTTTGGTGGGCTTTTCATGAATGCCGGGTGATCCTACAGTGATGATTGCGAGAAAGTGCAGTAATCTTGACAATGTTATGACCCGAGATCGCCTCGCCAGGCTGCGCAAGGCTCGCGATGGCAAGAGCATGCTTTCTGATACATCCTTCCCTGAATTCCAGCTTTCGCTGAAGTGATGATAGAAATTGGAAAAGGCCACCAACTGCGACTGGACGCCACCGAGTACCGCAGGCAAAGGTGGAGAAAGCAAAAAGATGTTTGAGCTGCGAAGCAGCGAGTTCTTTTTGCGCCGGCTTTGCCGAGGAATGCAGGGAACCCGCAGGGTGGTGTCCCGGAGCGAATGGTTTTGGTGACTTTTGCCGGAACAAAAGTCACTCGGGTGCGCGCCGACGCGCGCATCATGATTCATCTGTCGCGAAGCGACACCAAACCTTGCACCCAAGGAGACAGATGACAGAATCATGTCGCCCAGATCCTCGGTAAAACAGCTTCCTTTCCAATCAGCATCGGCCTGATGGCCTGCCAGATTGCGACGAAGAGCTTGCGTGCCTGCTCGGTGCTGTCGCCGAGATAGCGGCAGACGAGCACATCGCCAAGCAGTGTCAGGCCTGTCGAAGTTGCCTGGGCAGTGACGTCCCGCGCCCTGTCCAGGACTGCCTTGTCAGCACCTGTTGCGACAAAAGTCGCGACAACAGGCTGGTCACGCAGCGTGGCCGACCCCGAGAGCGATGACTTGTCGACTGCGAGCCGGTCTATCAGCAAAGGCCGGCCATCTCGCCTGAGCCTGGTGGAAAAGAGCGCACGTCCTTCTGCGAAGCGCTCTCCGATGACGGGGCGTCCGAGACAGTTGAGTTCCCAACCGATATAGCGGGCACCTCCGTGCAAATCGACTACTGTTCTCAGTTCGACTGCAGCGTCCGGGAAAAAGATATTCTCTTGCGGCAACCATTCGAGACACCCGTCATGCAGTGAAAAGTGCTGCACCTGTTGTGCAGTCGGGCCGGTCGTGTTGTAGAACTTGGTCGCGCCGGGCGTCGTGACGAGCGCACTTGTCTGCGGGGACAATCCGATCTCGATCGTCAACCGGTCCCCGCCAGCTACGCCGCCGGGCGGATGCAGAAGATAGAGATGACAGGTATCGCCTTCAGGGTGGAAGGTGCGTTGAACTGCCAGCGGACCGCGCTGACGCCGATGCTTCAGCACAGTTCGCCCGGACCTCTGCTCGAAACCCAGTTCCAGCGAAGCTTCCCAGCCACTCCAGCCACCCTGCTGTAGTGCCTCAGTTGCGCTCATACTCTTATCTGGCGAAGGTTGCGGCCAGGCGACGGATTGCCGGACGAACGAGCATCAGAGCCGGCGCCAGCAGCAGTGACAGCAGAATGAGATGCTCGATATTGTGCACGAGCGCATGCGAATGGCTTGCATGAGCGGACACTTCCGAGACGGGCAGGAGCGCCAGCAGGATCGATGTCAGTTTCATTTTCATGGTCTTCTCCTCGTTACACGGTGAGATATTGCTGGATGATGGTGTCGTCGAGCTGTTCCATGCCCCCGCTGGCAACCTGGCGACCGCGATCCAGGATGCAAAAACGGTCTGCCACCTTGCGCGCGAAGGGCAGCTTCTGCTCCACGAGTAATACCGTCAGCCCTGCCTCGCGGTTGAGTTTGCGAATGATATCGCCAATTTCCTGAACGACATTCGGCTGGATACCTTCGGTCGGCTCGTCAAGGATCAGCAATTTCGGATCGACCACGAGCGCTCGCCCGATCGCAAGCTGCTGCTGCTGTCCTCCCGAAAGATCGCCGCCCCTGCGCCCGAGCATCTCCTTCAGGACAGGAAAGAGCTCGAAAATAAATTCAGGGACTTTTTTGTCCTTGCGTACCGGCAAACCGATCTCGAGATTCTCCTGGACGGTCAGCAACGGAAAAATCTGCCGTCCCTGTGGCACATAGCCGATGCCCATTTCGGCACGCTTCTCGGCAATGACACCGGAGATATCCTCGCCACGATACAGAATCCTGCCTGAACGGATCGGGAGCAGGCCCATGATTGCCTGCAGCAGGGTTGTCTTGCCGACGCCGTTGCGCCCCATGATGACAGTACATTTTCCTTCCGGGGCTTCCATGTCAAGATCCCACAAGGTGTGGCTCTGTCCGTAATACTGGTTCAGTGATTCGACTTGCAGCATTTCTCAACCACCAAGGTAAACATCGATGACACGCTGATCATTCTGGACATCGTCCATGGATCCCTCGGCGAGCACGCTGCCCTGGTGCAGCACCGTTACCTTGCGCGCGATCGAGCGCACGAAATCCATGTCATGTTCAACAACCACAACCGAGTGTTTGCCGGCAAGCGACACGAGCAATTCAGCCGTGCGATCCATCTCCTGGTGTGTCATGCCGGCAACCGGCTCATCGACAAGCAACAGGTGTGGCTGCTGCACGAGCAGCATGCCAATCTCGAGCCACTGCTTCTGACCATGAGAGAGTGAACCCGCCATGGCATTGCGTTGCTCTTTGAGGCCGATGACATCGAGTGTCTCGTCGAGATAATCCTGCTGTTCGGAAGTGAGCTTCGCAAACAGCGTCGGCCAGACTCCCTTCTCGGCATGCAATGCCAGCTCGAGGTTATCGATGACCCGATGAAATTCGAATACGGTCGGCTTCTGGAACTTGCGGCCGATGCCGGCCGTCGCGATCTGGGGTTCGCTGAGCTTCAACAGGTCGATGCGTTGCCCGAAGAACGCCTTGCCTGAGTCCGGTCGCGTCTTGCCGGTAATGATGTCCATCATGGTCGTCTTGCCGGCGCCATTCGGCCCGATGATGCAGCGCAGTTCACCCGCATCGATGTAGAGCGTCAGATCATTGATCGCCTTGAAGCCATCGAAACTGACGTTGAGTTCCTCGAGGTAAAGAATCGGGCCGTGGCTGATATCCAGATCCAGTGACGGAGGCGGCGCCATGAAGCTCCAGACCTCGTCGCGGCGCATGGTTTCACGCACGTCACTCAACATGCTCATGCCGGCTTCCTCCTGAAGATTCCTGCGATACCCTTCGGCAGGAACAGCGTAACGAGCACGAACATGGCGCCGAGTGCGAAGAGCCAGGCATCTGGCCAGACCCCGGTCAGCACGGTTTTCGCATAATTCACGAGCAGTGCTCCGATCACGGCACCATAGAGCGTATAGCGACCGCCGATAGCGACCCAGATGACGAGCTCGATGGAGTTGAGCGGCGAAAATTCACCCGGGTTGATGATGCCGACCTGCGGTACGTAGAGTGCACCGGCAATACCGGCAAGGATTGCCGAGAAAGTGAACACCCACAATTTGAAATACTCAACCCGATAGCCAATGAAGCGGGTTCGGTCCTCGGCATCACGGATCGCGACAGTGACGCGACCGAGCTTGGACGTCACGATCCAGCGACAGGCGAGGTAGCCGAGCGCCAGCGCGACAGCCGAGGCGACAAAGAGACCGACCTTGGTCGCGTCGCTCTGCAGGCTGAAGCCGAGTATGTCCTTGAAGTCGGTCAGGCCGTTATTGCCACCGAAGCCCATCTCGTTGCGGAAAAAGGCAAGCATGAGCGCATACGTCAGCGCCTGGGTGATGATCGACAGGTAGACGCCTGTGACACGCGATCGGAACGCAAGCCAGCCGAAAACGAAAGCCAGCAGCCCCGGAACCAGCGCAATCATGATCGCCGCGAACCAGAACATGTCGAGCCCGTGCCAGAACCAGGGCAGCTCCTTCCAGTTCAGGAACACCATGAAGTCCGGCAGGACCGGGTCACCGTAGACACCACGGTCGCCGATCTGGCGCATCAGGTACATCCCCATGACATAGCCGCCGAGGGCGAAAAAAGCCGCATGACCAAGGCTCAGGATACCGAGATAGCCCCAGACGAGATCGACGGCGACTGCCAGCAGGGCATAGGTCAGATACTTGCCGAAGAGGCTGACGGTGTAGGTAGTGACATGGAACGGACTGCCTTCCGGCACCAGGAGGTTCAGCAGGGGTATGACGATGGCCACGACTGTCAGGAACAGCAGCAGAAGCTGCCCGCCGCGATCGTCTTTCAATACGCGAAATACACCCATTGATCAGCCCTCCGCAGCGCGGCCCTTTTGCGGGAAGAGACCGCGCGGGCGTTTCTGGATGAAAAGGATAATGAAGACCAGCACGAGAATCTTCGCAAGCACCGCGCCTGCCCAGGGTTCCATGATCTTGTTCGCGACACCGAGCGTCATGCCGGCGACGAGTGTTCCCCAGAGATTACCGACCCCTCCGAAAACCACGACCATGAAGGAGTCGATGATATAGGACTGGCCAAGATTGGGGCCCACGTTCGTGAGCTGGCTCAGTGCGACGCCGGCGATCCCGGCGATGCCCGACCCCAGGCCAAAGGTCAGGGCATCGACACGCTCCGACCGAACACCCATCGCGCGCGCCATGGCCCTGTTCTGGGCAACAGCCCGGACCTGGAGACCCAGCGCTGTCTTCTTGAGAATCATGAAGAGTGCTGCGAAGACCATGAGACTGAAGACGATGATGTAAATACGGTTCCACGTCAGGGACAGAACATTGCTGATCTCGATGGAACCCGACATCCAGGACGGGTTTGAGACCGGTACGTTCTGCGGTGAGATCACAACACGCACGAACTGCTGCAGAATCAGGCTGATTCCAAAAGTCGCCAGCAATGTCTCGAGCGGGCGTCCATAGAGAAAACGGATCACACCACGCTCGATCAGCACGCCGACTCCTCCGGAGACGAGAAAGGCCACCGGGATAGAGAGCAACAGCGCGACGCCCGGGTATTCCGGCATCACGACCTGGAGCAGATAGGTGGTGTAGGCACCGAGCATGATGAGCTCGCCGTGCGCCATGTTGATGACCCCCATGACGCCGAAAGTGATCGCGAGGCCGATCGCGGCCAGGACCAGCACCGAACCGAGACTCAGCCCGAAAAAGAGGGTCTCCGCGATCCCTGACATCTGTCGCTTCAGGTCGATGGAGTTGATCGCAGCTTGTGCAGCCACGCGGACATCGTTGTCATCCTCCTGCTCGACAAGCGTCGTGAGCCTGTTGAACGCGGATGGATGCAGGTTGCCGTCGAGGACTGCGATCGCCTGCAAGCGTACGGCAGGGTCCTTGCTGGTCACTTCACCAAGCGCGATACCCAGTTCCATTGCATCCCGCACATCCGGGTCGCTTTCCTTTACGAGCCCCTCACGCAACAGCGCAGCATTCTCGGCATCGATCGAATCAAGCAATTCGTTGACTGCAACAAGGCGCTCACCGGCATCGGGGTTATCCAGGTTCAGGAGCGCCAGTGCACCGCGCAACTGCCCGCGCAGCTGATTGTTGATACTGACTTTTTTCAGGCTGCGCTTCTTGACGAGCCCGAGATCCTCGCCAGTGACCACAGCGGTAATTCTGTATTCAGCGCCTTCCTTTACGGCAATGACCAGGTCCTTCTCTTTTTTACGGGTATAGAGGTCGCCCCCGAGCATGGCATTGAGGACCGCGCGCGCGTTCTTGTGACCACTCGAGACGATCTTTCTGACCGCTTCGCTCTTGGTGTCATAGCTTCTTTCGCTGAGGAGTTCCAGCGCGGATTCGAACTTGGCCTGGGGATCCGCCAGGCTCGGGAGAGCAAGTCCGAAAAGCAGCAAGCCAAGGCAAAGCCGCAGGAAACTTTTCGGTCGTTGATTCATCTGCATTGCAAACGTCTTTGTTTGAATGTTTGGAGGTAGGCCGAGCGCCGACTCTG
>JASFFK010000107.1:0-7500 GCA_050124335.1 Chromatiales bacterium
CAGTTTCCTGACCGCGCTCGGTATCGCCATCGGCGTCGCCGCCGTCGTCCTGCTGACCTCGATTGGCGAGGGGGTGAACCGGTTCGTGCTTGCAGAGTTCAGCCAGTTCGGTACCAACATCGTTGCTATCACGCCCGGCAAGACCAGCACCTTCGGCATGTCGGGCGCCGTCATCAATACGGTGCGTCCGCTGAGCATGGAGGATGCGCAGGCCATGCAGCGCATCCGCAATGTCGAATATGTCGTGCCGGTGCTGCAGGGCAATGCCGAGATCGAGCACGCCGGAAACAGCCGCCGCAGCATGGTGATCGGCGCAGGCCACGCCGTCCCCCAGGTGTGGCAGATGGATGTCAAGGTCGGGCGTTTCCTGCCGGATGATGATCCCCGCTTCGCGCGTGCGCTTGCAGTGCTTGGCAGCAAGATGGCATTGGAGCTCTTCGGCAGCGAAAATCCGCTTGGCAAGCGGGTGCGCATCGCCGGTGAGCGCTATCGCGTCATCGGTGTCATGGAGTCCAAGGGTGTCATGCTCGGCTTCGATCTCGACGATACCGTCTTTATTCCCGCTGGCAGGGCGCTGGCGATGTTCAATCGCGAGAGCCTCATGGAGGTCGACCTGCTCTACAAGCCAGGCACCGATGTCGATGAGATCACCAAAGAGATCTCGCGCATACTCGAGGCCCGCCATGGATACGTGGATTTCACCATCGTTACCCAGGAGGAGATGCTCGAGACGCTGGGCTCGATACTGGATATCCTGACGCTCGCCGTCGGGGCGCTCGGCGCCATCTCTCTTGTTGTGGGCGGTGTCGGCATCCTCACGATCATGACGATCGCCGTGACAGAGCGTACCCACGAGATCGGCCTGCTGCGTGCCATCGGTACGCGCAGGAGCCAGATTCTCGGCCTTTTTCTCGGCGAGGCCATCATGTTGTCAGCCATTGGCGGGCTGGCCGGTCTTGTGATCGGGGGAGGGGGCGCGGCGCTGCTCGGACTGCTGATTCCTGCCCTCCCGGTTCACACACCGCTGCAGTTTGCGCTGCTTGCCGAGGGTGTCGCAATCGTGATCGGCATCATCGCCGGTGTTGCCCCTGCACGGCGCGCAGCCGGCATGGACCCTGTCGAGGCACTCAGGGCGGAGTAGAGGGTATGTGCGGGAAGATGGCATGCCTGCACATCGAGTTGCCGGAGTCAGTCTGACCAGGAACGGATGTCGCCGGGCCAAACACAGAACAACTCCTATCCCTGACGCAAAAAAAGACGGGTCGTGATGACCCGTCAAGCAGTACAAGGAGGAGAAAGAATAATCAGGTCCTAGATCATGTACATGCCGCCGTTGACCGGGAGGTTCGCGCCGGTCATGTAGGCATTGGCATCATCCGTCAGGTAGGTCACAGCCATCGCGATCTCTTCGGGCTGCGCCATGCGTCCGGCCGGAATCTGGCTGATGATGGCTTCGAGAATTTCAGGCGCGATTGCCTTTGTCATCTCGGTCTCGACGTACCCCGGAGAGATGGTGTTCACTGTGATGTTCTTGTAGATGGTTTCCTGGGCGACAGCCTTGGTGAAACCGTGCATGCCGGCCTTCGCGGCTGAGTAGTTGGCCTGTCCGAGCTGGCCTTTCTGGCCGTTGACGGACGAGATGTTGACGATACGGCCGAAGCCGGCTTCCAGCATGCCCTCGACAACCGGCTGGGTCACGTTGAATACGGAATTGAGATTCGTGTCGATCACGGCGTTCCACATCTCCGGCGTCATGCGCTTGAGCATCTTGTCACGTGTAATGCCGGCATTGTTGATCAGGATGGTGACGGCGCCAACACGCTCCGCAATCTCCCTGACCATGCGTACCGAGTCTTCGTAGTCGCTGACATCACCTCCGGCGATTTCGACGGCATAGCCTTCCTCGGCCATCTGTTTCTGCCAGGCCTCCGCAGCCTCTTTCTCTGGCGGATAGTAACCGGCGACGACCTTGCGGCCCTGGTCGACCAGCGCCTTGCAGATTGCTGTTCCGAGGCCACCGTTTCCGCCGGTAACCAGTGCGACTCTTTGTGACATCAATACACCCCTTTGATTCAGTTGACTTCTATGTTTTTAAAACCGGGAGTTCCGTTCGGAACTCCCGCATCGGATCACGAGCAGGTCGTCTCAGGCAGCCTTGCGGACTTTCGCGGCCTGCTTGACGTTTTTCTCAGCTGTCTGAACGTTTTCCTCGATCAGGGCGCTGTACTCGTCGCGTGCGGCATTCATCATTTCGACTACTTCGTTGAAGTTGCCGAGTGACTTCTCGCTGCACTCTTTCGCAAGCTCGAGCTGCAGCTCGACCGCCTGCTTCACATCCTTGACTGTGGCGAGTTTCTCGGCAGTCGTCATGGCGGTGGTGAGGCAGTTGTTCATCATCCCCATCTGGTGATCGAACAGCGCCTGCATGGTTTTCACATTGGTTTCATTGAGTTTTTTCATCGCCGCGTAACTTTCTTCAGCGAGTTTGTTGGCCATTTCCAGCATTTCGTTTTGCATCGTCATATCCTCGTGTTTTCGGAAAAATCAGTTTTGCTGCACTGCAGCAATGTTGCAGTGCACAAAATAGGTGACGTGCAGGGGGATGTCAAGTCAAGAGAGAGAAAAAAATGAAAAAAAGTGAAAAAAGTGAAAAAAAGCGGGGAGACGGGCTTATTTCTTCTTGTCGCCGGCCCCCAGGCCGAAGGCTTTCAGGAAGTCTTTTTGCATCGATTGCCACATCTCGACATTTTTTTCCGTGGCATCAGACCAGGCCTTGACCGGGTTGGCTTCCATCAGGTCCTTCATCTGTTCCTGTATGACGGCCTGTTGTTCGTGGAAGAAATTGAGGCTCTGTTCCATGAAACTGGAGAATCCCTCGCGCGAATTTTCACTGTAGTAGCGAATGAAGTCCTGCAGGTGGGCGTTAGTGAAGAGGGGATCCTGGTCGGATTCCTGCTCGAGGATGATCTGCAGGAGGATGTTGCGTGTGATGTCCTCGTCGCTCTGGGTGTCGATTACCTTGAAGGGAGTTTCATTGATCACAAGATCGCGAACCTCGGGCAGGGTGACATAGCGACTCTGGACCGTGTCGTAGAGACGGCGGTTGGGATATTTCTTGATGATGCGTACGTCGCTTTCTTCGGTCACGTGGGTCTTCCTGCATTCCTCGTCGGGGCATTCTACCCCATAAACTGGCCACCGTTGACTGGCATGTTGGCTCCCGTAATGAAGGCGGCATCGTCAGAACAGAGGAAAGCAACGGCAGCGGCAATCTCTTCGGGCTTGCCGAGGCGCTGGACCGGGATCTGCGCGATGATTCTGTCGCGTATCTCCTCCGGGACGGCCATGACCATGTCGGTGGCAATGTAGCCGGGCGAGATGGTATTGACTGTGATGCCCTTGCGGGCTGTCTCCTGTGCCAGTGACATGGTGAATCCATGCATGCCGGCCTTGGCTGCCGCGTAGTTGGTCTGCCCGAACATGCCTTTCTGGCCGTTGATGGAGGAGATGTTGATGATGCGTCCGAAACCACGCTCTACCATGGCGGGGACAAACTGGTGCGTGACGTTGAAGATGCTGTCGAGGTCGGCCTTGATGACATCCGACCACATCCCGGGTGTCATCTTCAGAAAGACCTTGTCGCGGGTCAGTCCGGCATTGTTGACGAGGATGTCGACCTGGCCGTGGTCGGCCAGGATCTGCCCGGCCATCGACTGGCAGGAAGCATAGTCGCCGACGTCGCAGGAGATGATCGAGAAATCGCGTCCTGCTCCGGCATGCTCCTGCTGCCACTGTTCCGCTTTTTCCCTGTTGCGGTAGGTCGTGATGACCTTGCAGCCGGCATCCGATAGCCGTGTGCAGATGGCGTTTCCGATACCGCCTGTGCCTCCGGTCACCAGTGCCGTCTTGCCAGTCAGGTTACTCATCCGGCCACCCCTCGTCTCAGTCTCTTTCTATAGCCATGGCGACACCCTGGCCACCGCCGATGCAGAGTGTTGCCAACCCTTTCTTCGCATCACGTCGCTTCATTCCGTGCAGAAGTGTCACGAGAATACGCGCGCCGGAGGCGCCGATGGGATGGCCGATGGAGATGGCACCGCCACTGACATTGACCTTGTCAAGATCCCAGCCGAGTTCCTTGTTGACCGAGATCGCCTGGGCGGCGAAGGCTTCGTTTGACTCGATGAGATCGAGATCATTGATGTTCCAGCCGGCCTTCTCGAGCGCCTTTGTCGTGGCAGGAATCGGCCCCGTGCCCATGATTGCCGGGTCAACGCCTGCACTGGAGAAGCTCTTGATCGTCGCCATCGGGGTCAGGCCGAGTTCCTTTGCTTTTGCAGCTGACATCACGACGACAGCGGCTGCGCCATCATTGATCCCGGAGGCGTTGCCTGCTGTCACCGTGCCTTCCCTCCTGAAAGCGGGGCGCAGCTTGCCGAGACTTTCGGGTGTGGTGCCCGGGCGTGGAAATTCGTCACGATCGAAGACAACGGGATCGCCACGTCGCTGCGGAACCTCGACCGGAACGATCTCCTCGGCAAAGACTCCCTCGTTCTGGGCAGCCTCTGTCTTCTGCTGCGAGCCGGCGGCGAAAGCGTCCTGTTCCTCACGCGGGATGTTGTACTTGTCAGCGATGTTCTCGGCAGTAATGCCCATGTGGATATCATTGAAGGCACACCAGAGGCCGTCCTGGATCATGGTGTCGACCATCTGCCAGTTACCCATCTTCTGGCCATTGCGCGAATTCGGAAGGATATGCGGGGAGGCACTCATATTCTCCTGGCCACCGGCGATCATGATGTCGGCATCGCCACACATGATGGCCTGGGCCGCGAGATGCACTGCCTTGAGCCCGCTGCCGCAGACCTTGTTGATGGTCATGGCCGGTGTACTGTCAGGCAGGCCGGCCTCGATGGATGCCTGTCTTGCCGGGTTCTGGCCCACACCGGCCTGGAGAACCTGGCCCATGATGACCTCGTCGATCTGGTCTGGCTGCAAGCCGCTGCGTTCGAGCAGGGCCTTGATCACGGTAGCGCCAAGTGTGCTGGCAGGTATGTTGGCGAGGGATCCGCCGAAAGTGCCGAGAGCGGTGCGTGCTGCTGCGACAATGACTACATCGTTCATCGAATATAACTCCAAAGGTAGATAATCTGAAACTGTGAAGCGCTTGCTGTTGTTGTGTGCTTCTGCCGGCGCCGGGCGCCATTCCCTCTTCAAGACTGTGGAGCATAACCGGATTCAAGCGGTAATTGAAAGGGGCAGGGAGGGATTGGCCTCATCTCAGGCAGTGCTGTCAGATACATAAAGGCGTCGCTTTTTTTCGTCACTATTTGGCCGTGAAATAGAGGCTATTTATTTTCGGTGATTCTGTTGTCAGCAGAATGGTTCGATGGCAAGATCGAATGTCTTTAACAAAGACAAACAGGCCTGCAGGCGTCTGGCATTCATGCCGCTGCGGCCTGGAACCCATAAAAGAACAAGCGTCCGTTGGGACCTGTAGACCAAGACCACGCCAGGAGAAGTCAATGTCTGATGTAAAAACCTACCCGGTGCCTGCCGAATTTGCGGCCCAGGCGAATGTCACGGCTGAACAGTACGAGGCCATGTACGCCCAATCCGTCGAGGATCCGGAAACGTTCTGGGGCGAGCAGGCGGAGCAGTACCTCACCTGGTTCAGGAAGTGGGACACGGTGCTCGACTGGAGCTTTGACGAGGATGACCTGCACATCAACTGGTTCAAGGGTGGAACGCTCAACGTCTCCTACAACTGTCTCGACCGGCATCTCGAGACGCGTGGTGATCAGGTCGCGATTATCTGGGAAGGTGATAACCCGGAAGAAGATCGCAAGATCACCTATCGGGAGCTGCATGCAGAGGTCTGCAAATTCGCCAACGTCCTCAAGGAGCGCGGCGTCAGGAAAGGCGACCGTGTTTCGCTCTACCTTCCGATGATTCCCGAAGCGGCCGTTGCGATGCTGGCCTGTACACGTATCGGCGCGATCCACTCGATCGTCTTCGGCGGTTTTTCACCTGACGCACTGGCGAGCCGTATCCAGGACTCCGACTGCCAGGTCGTGATCACGTCCGACCAGTCCATGCGCGGTGGCAAGAAGGTCCCGCTCAAGGCCAATGCCGACAAGGCGATGGACTCCTGCCCGAACGTCCACACCTGCGTGGTCGTCCAGCGTGGCGGTGATCCTGTCGAGTGGAAAGAGGGACGCGATGTCTGGTATCACGAGGCTGTCTCTGCAGCCGCCGCAGAGTGCGAGCCAGAGGAGATGGAGGCCGATGATCCGCTCTTCATCCTTTATACCTCGGGGTCTACCGGCAAGCCGAAGGGCGTGCTTCACACGACCGGTGGCTACCTGCTGCAGGCGGCGATGACCCACAAGCTCGTCTTCGACTACAAGGATGGCGAAGTCTACTGGTGTACGGCTGATGTCGGCTGGGTAACGGGGCACACCTACATCGTCTATGGCCCGCTGACCAACGGCGCCATCACGCTGATGTTCGAGGGTATACCAACCTACCCGGATATCTCGCGCTTCTGGCAAGTGTGTGACAAGCACGATGTCGCAACCTTCTACACGGCACCGACAGCAATCCGTTCGCTCATGGGAGCCGGTGACGAGCCGGTCAAGAAGACCAGCCGCAGCTCGCTGCGCCTTCTCGGGACGGTCGGCGAACCCATCAATCCCGAGGCCTGGGAGTGGTACCACCACGTCGTCGGCGAGGAACGCTGCCCGATTGTCGATACCTGGTGGCAGACCGAGACCGGTGCGCACATGCTGACGCCACTTCCGGGGGCGACGCCGCTGAAACCGGGCTCCGCAACCAATCCCTTCTTCGGCGTGCAGCCGGTTCTGCTCGATGACCAGGGTAACGAAATCCAGGGGAACCCGGCCGAGGGCAACCTGGCGATCAAGCACCCATGGCCCTCGATGATGCGCACGGTCTACGGTGATCACAAGCGCTTCTTCGAGACCTATTTCGCGATGTTCAAGGGCTATTACTTCACGGGTGACGGAGCGCGCCGTGACGAGGATGGCTACTACTGGATCACGGGCCGTGTTGACGACGTTCTGAATGTCTCCGGGCACCGCCTGGGTACGGCCGAGATCGAGTCTGCGCTGGTGTTGCACGATGCCGTAGCCGAGGCCGCTGTTGTCGGTTATCCGCATGACCTGACCGGGCAGGGCATCTATGCCTATGTCACCCTGATGGCCGGCGTGGAAGGCACCGATGAACTCAAGGCGGAACTGGTCAAGCTGGTTCGTACCGAGATCGGGCCGATTGCGAAGATCAATATCATCCAGTGGGCGCCGGGACTGCCGAAGACACGTTCAGGCAAGATCATGCGCCGTATCCTGCGCAAGATCGCGGCCAACGAGATCGATGGTCTTGGCGACACCTCGACACTGGCCGATCCGGCTGTCGTCGACGACCTCATCGCCAACAGGGAAAACAAGTAACGGCATTCGCCGCTTTTCTCCACACTCC
>JASFFK010000108.1:0-7451 GCA_050124335.1 Chromatiales bacterium
AAACAGGCTACCAACTGCGACTTACGCGCAACCGAGCGACGCAGGGCAAACAGGAAACAAGAGGACGTATGTGTGAACGCAGCGAGTTTACGGCCTCGCCTGTTTGACAGGGTACGCCTGGGAACCCGAAGGGCTGTGCGTCGGCCGCTCCTCGCCATCCTGTCACCGCGGCATTCATCCATTCCCCAATGAAAAAGCCCCGCATGGCGGGGCTTTTTCATGTCGAATGAGAGATGACTCACGCCTTGATCTGATCGAGCCTGTTCTGCATGGCCGCAAAGTAGACGACCGGGATCACGACCAGTGTCAGGATCGTAGATATCAGGAGGCCGAAGATCAGGGAGACGGCGAGTCCGGAGAAGATGGGGTCATCAAGGATGAAGAATCCCCCGGCCATGGCAGCCGCCGCCGTCAGCACGATCGGCTGGGTCCGTACAGCGGCCGAGTTGATGACTGCCTTGCTGAATTCCATGCCCTCGCGTACCTGCTGGTTGATGAAATCGACGAGCAGGATGGAGTTGCGCACGATGATACCGGCAAGTGCGATCATGCCGATCATGGATGTCGCCGTAAACTGGGCGCCGAGCAGTGCATGACCCGGCATGATGCCGATAATCGTCAGCGGGATCGGCGCCATGATCACGAGTGGTACCAGGTAGGAACGGAACTGTGCCACCACCAGCAGGTAAATCAGGATCAGGCCCACGGCATAGGCAGCGCCCATGTCGCGGAAAGTCTCGTAGGTCACCTGCCATTCGCCGTCCCATTTCAGGCTGTAGTCATAGGGATTGGGTGGCTGGTCGAGGAACCACTGTTCAAGTTCCCCGGTCTCCGTGAGTTTTCCCGAGATCTCGAAGAGTCCGTAGAGCGGACTGTCGAGCTCCCCGGCCATATCGGCAGTGACATAGACCACGGGCATCAGATCCTTGTGGTAGATGGCATTCTCCCGGACTTCTCCGACGACACTGACGATCTCGGAGAGGGGAATCAATGCACCGCTCTGGCTCTGGATCCTGAGTGACAGGACCTGGTCGAGATCAGACTTGTCCGCCTCGCTATACATGAGCCGGATCGGCACTGCATACTTGCTCGTCTCTCCATGGAGGAAGCTCACGTCCTCTCCCTTGAGAGCAGTCTGCAGTGCCTCGGCGACTGTTTTCTGCGATACCCCGAGACGCGTTGCCTTTTCGCGGTCGATCACCACGATACGCTTGTCAGCCGGTCCCTGCGTGCCCATGCCGCTCTCAACGATGGAGTCATCGATATCGATGATATCGCCAGTCTGCTCGAAGACCTCGCGAACCTTGCGCGCTGCTGCGATTTGACCCTCGTAATCAATACCGTAGATCTCGGCAACGATTGGTGACATGACGGGCGGTCCCGGCGGGACCTCGACGATCTTTGCGTTTCCGCCATACCGGGTGGCGATCGCCTGGACAGGTTCGCGAACCGAGAGTGCGATCTCGTGGCTCTTGCGATCCCGGTGCTTCTTGTCGACGAGGTTCACCTGGATATCGCCAAGGTAGGCCCCCTCTCTCAGGTAGTACTGTCTCACCAGGCCATTGAAGCTGATGGGGGCAGATGTACCGCTGTAGGCCTGGTAATTCTTCACTTCCGGAACGGTTTCGAGGTACTCGCCGATTTCGCTGAGCACCTGTGTCGTCTTTTCCAGTGCTGTTCCTTCCGGCATATCGAGCACGATCTGGAACTCCGACTTGTTGTCGAATGGCAGCATTTTGAGGACGACGAGTTTCACTGCGCCAAGACCGAGCGACAGGACGATCAACAGCAGGATGCCGGCCAGCAGGTACCATCGATTCCTGCGTCCCTTGTGTGGATCGAGGAATGGCGACATGATTCTCGTGAAGAGGCGAACGAGTTTGCCCTTGCCTCCTTCGTCATGGCCGCCATGGCCGCTCATATCGATTTTTGCGAGTGCCTTGTATGTCGCCCAGGGGGTGAAGACGAAGGCGACAACCAGCGAGATCAGCATGCCCATCGAGGCATTGATCGGGATCGGGCTCATGTAAGGGCCCATCAGTCCGGACACGAAGGCCATCGGCAAGAGGGCGGCAATAACAGTGAAGGTGGCCAGGATCGTGGGTCCACCGACCTCGTCGACGGCCTTCGGTATTGCCTCGAGCAGGCTTTTGGCGCCGAGCGAAAGATGCCGGTGGATATTTTCGACGACTACGATAGCGTCATCCACGAGAATGCCAATCGAGAAGATCAGCGCAAAGAGCGAGACGCGATTGAGCGTGAATCCCCATGCCCAGGATGCAAAGAGCGTGATCATCAGGGTCACGACGACTGCCGAGCCAACAACGAGCGCTTCTTTCCAGCCCAGGGCCAGCCAGACGAGCAGAATGACGGAAATTGTTGCGAAGGCGAGCTTCTGGATCAGCTGTTTGGCCTTGGAGTCCGCAGTGAGCCCATAGTCGCGCGTGATCGTCACCTTGACACCTTCCGGGATGAAGGTTCCCTTGAGATCCTCGAACCGGTCGATGACGCTTTTCGAGATCTGAACGGCATTGGTGCCGGGTTTTTTCGCAATTGCAATGGTCACAGCCGGACGTGTGCTGTCGAGTACAGCCGTTTCTTGGGCCGCCGGGCCGCTGCCAATCCAGACATACTCCTGCGGAGTTTCAGGGCCGTCGACGATGCTTGCCACGTCTCGTAAAAAGACGGGCTTGTCGCCATGCGTGCCGACCATCAGTGCGCCGACCTCGTCGGCCGTCGTGAGGAAGACCCCGGCCTGTACAAGCAGTTCACGGTTGAAGGCCGTCACGGGCAGGTTATCTGCCGTGTGGTTGGCCGAGAGCAGGGCGATTCGAAGATTCTCCAGCGGAATGCCATACCCGGAGAGTGCCTGGGGATCGAGCTTGACACTGACGGTGCGTTGCGGTTCACCGATGGTGTAGATGTCACGGGTTCCCGGGACGCGTTTGAGTTCGGTCTCGATGGCATGCGCGACCTTGCCGAGTTCATAGGCGCCGATGTTCTCGTCCTCGGACCAGAGCGTTGCGCTCACGATCGGGACATCGTCGATGCCTTTGGGTTTGATAATCGGTTGTCCCACGCCGACATTCTCGGGAAGCCAGTCAATATTGGATGCAACCTTGTTGTAGAGCCGCACGATTGCATCGGTGCGATTCTCGCCGACCTCGAATTGTACGGTCAGCACCGCCATGCCGGGGCGCGACACAGAGTAGACATGCTTGACGCCCTCGAGCTCGGACATGACCTGCTCTGCGGGTGATGCAACCAGGTGCTCGACTTCCCTTGCACTGGCTCCGGGGAAGGGGATAAAGATGTTGGCGAAGGTCACATTGATCTGCGGCTCTTCCTCGCGCGGCGTGATCGCTACTGCGAAAAGGCCGAGCAGCAGGCCGACGAGGGCCAGTAATGGCGTGATTTCCGTTGTCAGAAAGCGTTTCGCAATCTGGCCGGAGAGTCCGAGCCGGTTACTCATCGCTCTTGACTCCGTTACCCTGCTTGGCTGCGACACCTGCCTCTACCGGATTCAGGGCGATGGTTTCTCCCGGACTCAGGCCCGACAGGACTGTAATCTTTCCATCGGGAAAGCGCCTTCCGGTGCGGATGTAGCGCAGGGAAACCTTGCCGGTCTGTTCCTCGATGACATAGACGCCTGTCACCTCGGAGCGATTCACGACTGCACTCTCGGGAACAAGCAGCAGTTTCTCCATACCGATGATAAAGCCTGTCTTGACGTACATGCCGGGGAAAAAGCCTCCGTCAGTGTCGGGCAGGTCGAGTCGTACGCGAAAGGTGTTGGATGACTGGTCGGCATAGGGAAAGACCGTGATCTTTTCTGCCATGATCGGCAGGCCATCCGGCCCGATGACATATCCCTGCGGGTTATTCCGGATGACAGGAATGAGACTCTGCGGAACATCGACATTGACGCGCAGCTTTTCGAGCGAAATGCCGCTCATGATCGGGGTGCCGGGCGCTGCGACTTCTCCAGTCTGTACATGCCTCTCGGTGACGATGCCGGTGTAAGGAGCCGAAATCTTCGTGTATTCAAGTTGCTCCCGGGCCTGCTCGACCCCGGCGGCCGCAGCCTCCCCGGCCGCCCTGGCACTCTCCAGTGCGGCTGTGATCTTGTCCATGTCGGCTTCCGAGATGGCGCCTTTGTCGAAGACTTTTACGGCGCGGTCATAGGTATCCTGTGCATCCTGCAGGGCAGTCTCTGCCTGCTTGAGCTGCGCCTCTGCAGCTGTGAGCGCGGCTTTCTGCTGGCTGTCCCTGAGACGGACGATGACCTGCCCTTTCTCGACGAAGTCGTCCACATCGAAGTGAATCTCGGTGATCTGCCCACCCGTCTGCGCAGCGATCGTTGACCTGTTGACGGCCTCTACGACACCGTCAAGCATGAAATCTCTTGGAACTTCAGTTACTTGAAGTTTTTGGGATTCGAGTGCAGCGACTGGCTGTATGACAGAGATGCTGACGAGCAGCAGTGACAGAAATCTGTTTCTCAACCTGGACATAACCGGATGACCTGTGTCTTGATAGAAATTTTCGGCTTCTCCCCTGAACGGGAAGCATAGACAACTGAAACTGAGTCGATATTATATTAGAAAAATCTAATATAGTAAAATCGAATCTATATCTCAATTAGTTCCGCTTATTGCGGAGGATTGAGATCGTTCAGATTCGTCGGGCAAAGGACATTCCGCATGGTGCCAATCAGCTCGAGCAACTGGCTGTTGCGGATCTTGTAGTAAATGCGGTTTGCTTCTTTTCTGGAGACAAGGATGTGCTTGTTGCGCAGCTGGTCGAGATGCTGCGAGATGTTGCTCTGGGAAGTGCCGGTCTGTTCGACAATTTCCCCCACGGAAAGCTCCTTGTCGCCAAGCGTGCAAAGGATTTTCCAGCGCAGCGGGTGCGCCATCGCTTTCAGCGCATTGGCCGTCAAAGTGGTGTCTTCGTTAGGGATCTCTGGTTGCTGATCACTCATGATGCTGTCTGTTTTCAACCGGGACTCAGTTGTCCTGGTCGATCTTCTGGTAACCGGTCATGTTCTTGGCAATGCAAATGATGTTCAATAGTTTACCGGATTCGTCGGCGATTGCGGTACGGGAAAAGAGAATCGGGACACGCGTGCCGTCACTGGTGATGAAGCGTGCCTCGATGCTCGGCAGCGCACCGCTGCGAATCAGGGCTTCAAGCCAGGTGCCCATGAAGGCGTCGGCCTGCTGGTCCGTCTCTTCCTCGAAGACATCCCCGATCGACATTCCGTTGAGTTCGCCTTCAGGATAACCAAGCATGCCGTAGGCTGTCGGATTGGCGGAGGTGATCTGTCCATCGGGGTCGAGAATCAGCAGCGCTTCACCCATGCTGTTGATAATGTTCTCCAGGTAGAGCCGCGCCTCGTTGAGTTCACGGGTCCGTTCCTCGACTTTCTCTTCCAGTATCTGGTTGAGGTTGCGTTCTTTCTCGATCAGCCGGAAGTAGGTGCTGAGCTTGTTGATCAGCTGATTGTCATCGATCGGTTTCAGCAGGTAATCAGCGCCACCCACGTCGTAACCGCGTTGCTGGAACTCTTCGGTCTTGAAGGCGGCCGTCAGAAAAATGATGGGGATGTCCTGCGTCTTCTTGCGAATCTTCAACAGCGAAGCTGTTTCGAAACCGTCCATTTCGGGCATCTGGATATCCAGTACGATCAGGTCGATATCAGGATTTTCCAGCGCGATTTCGATCGCTCTCTTCCCGGAGTCAGCCTCGAGGACCCTTGCATCCATGTGTTTCTCGATGAGCTGGCGCAGGGTGTAGAGGTTATCGTGGTTATCGTCGACGATGAGTATCTTGAAATTGGAATACTTGTTCATTCAGCGAGTGATTCTTCAATCAGGCTCTTGAGGGCGACGGCGTTGAGCGGTAGAGCGAGGCAGCCATCAACGAAGCTTTTCTGTTCTTCCGAGAGGCACTCGCAGTCCTGGGTCATTACGACGATGCGGCACTGCGAGTCCTTCCTGATGCTGTTGATCCTATCATAGTTGCCCGTGTCACAGACGGCCGTATTGACCAGTGTCAGCAGGCATTCGGGGTTGTCGATAAGGGTCTCGTGGATCTCCTCCCGGTCGGCAGCTGCAACAACACGAATGCCCCAGGAAGAGAGAATGCGGGTCAGTTGCAACATCTGGTCCACACTGTTCTCAACCAGGAGAATGGTTGTGCCACTGAAGTCAGCTTCGGGCAATTCGCTTGTCACCTCGGTTGATGTTTCGACATGCTCTTTCTGCGGGCTTTCTGCTCGTCCTGTCGTGCTGCGGTAATATTCCAGCGGCAGGGCCAGAGTGAAGGTCGCGCCTTTGCCGACCTCGCTGCTGACGTTGAGCTTTCCTCCGATGAGTTCGGCAAGCCGGCGGCTGATATTCAGACCGAGTCCTGTGCCGCCGTAACGACGCCGTATGGATCCGTCCGCCTGGCGGAATGCCTCGAAGATCGCCGACTGCTGTCCAGCTGCTATCCCCATACCCGTGTCAGTCACGTCGATATGCAACGGCTGGCCCCTGTGTTCTGCAGTGATAACATTCTTGACCTTGATCGCTACACCACCCGTGCTCGTGAACTTCAGTGCATTACTCAGGAGGTTCTTGATGATCTGGCGAATCTTGTCCGGGTCGGAGATGATGCGTGACGGGGTGCCTGGCTCGAATGACAGGGTGAGTGACAGGCCTTTTTCGTCAAACTGCGGACGCAAAAGCATCTGGATGTCCTCGAGCAGTTCCACGAGGTCGATCTCCTGCGGCTCCACATGATTATCGAGTGTCTCGACGCGGGAGAGTTCGAGGATGTTGTCGATCAGACCATGCAGGTCACTGCCGGCCTTGTGGATCACATCGGCTCTCTCGATGGTTTCCCTGTCGAGCGACGGGTCCTGTTTCAGAAGTTTGGACAGAACCAGTATCGAGTTCAGAGGTGTCTTGAGTTCATGCGAGACATTCGCAAGAAACTCGGTCTTGAATCTGTTGCTGGCCTCGAGCTCCCTTGTGTGGTTCTTGAGATTCCGGCTGTTCCTGGCGTGGGTCTGGCCAAGCCGTGTGAGATCTCCCGCAAGGGTGCGCAACTCCACGGGGCCTCGCCACGAAAAGGCGACGGCCTCATCCTTTTCAACGATTTTCTTGACGCCATCGCCGAGCTCGTGACTGATGCTGGCAAGCTTGTTGGCGAGCTTGCGAGCAATCAGCCAGATAATGATCAGCATGACCAGGCCGATCAGCCCTGAAATGACAGCGAGATTCTTCCAGAGATTGGAGAGCGGCGAGACATCAACCTTTCTTGCAACCCAGAGAGGCTCGCCATTTTCGGTCTGGAACATCGGCACCCACAGCATCCGCGCGGTGCCTTCGCCTTTCCACAGTCCGATATTCCTGGTTGCGAAGATGGTGTCGAGTCCGGCAAAGTCCCTGAAAGCCGATTTG
>JASFFK010000109.1:0-7444 GCA_050124335.1 Chromatiales bacterium
ATCGAAGGCGGAAGCGATCTTTTCGCAATTACGCAAAGACATCGAATACATGCAGGACTCATGGAATCCCTCCATTCCGGGCCCACTGGCACGGACCAATCTCCTGCTCTCCTCTATGCAGGAATTCTCGGCCCCGCCATCGCTGATTCCGCTGATCAGGCTCGGACAGCAATACGCAGAGATGACGCAGGGGCTCTATGACCCGGCCGTTGGAAAACTCACCCGTCCTTACACGCCCTCATCGCCCACGAAAGAATCAGAGGCCAACAGGAAGGTCTCCTTCCTTGATAATGCCGCGATTATCGAGCAGATGCCCTCTGCTCTCGATATCGAAATCAGTGGTTACCATCTGCGCAGCAGCAACCCTCATACGAGTCTCGATTTCGGCATTATGAAAAAAGGTTATGCATTCGAAATCTGTGCGCAACTGTTGCGAGACGCCCACATTTCCAATGGCTCAATCAAGATCGGAGCAGACGTTCGTACCCTCGGCTCCAGGTCAGGACAACCGTGGCATGCCGCCATACCACGTGGCGATGCCAATGGCATGCTGGCAACACTGGACATCGTCAACGAAGCCGTTATGACCCTCTCGCAGTTCAAACCCCAGTCGAGCGGCAACAGCTATTCGGGATACGCGGTCGTTGATCCCGAAACCGGACAACTGGTAACACATACAAGATCCGTGACGGTTGTTCACCCGGACGCGGTTCATGCGAGTGTCGCTACACATGCACTGTTCGCGTCCGGACCGGAACGCTGGACCTCAACCGCCAGGCTACTCGGCATCGATGACCTGCTCATCACAGACGCAGACGGCGTTGTCCACATCAGCGAGAGCCTGCTCGAGAGAATCACCTTTGTCGATCACGATACGCGCTACAGGACGATCACTCTCTAGATGATACCGACGGTTACCAACAGCGACTCTATCCTGAACGGAATGTTCGGGAACAGTCTGCTGGTGGCATTGCTCCTGCACGGGCTTGTAATCCTCACATTCAACTTCGATATGCTGCCCTCGGCCCCTGCAGACATTGACCAGTCTCTCGAGATCACTGTTGTAGCCCCCAAGACGCTTGTCGATGCGCCGGAGGATGCGGACTTTCTCGCGCAAGCCAACCAGCTGGGCGGTGGCAACACGGACGAGGTGGTCAAGCCGACAGTGAACGAGGCAATGCAAGGCCCCGTTGACCTGCAAACAGCCGACCAGACGAGTTCAGAATTTTCTCCGCCTGAAGAATTTGACCAGCTTGTGAAGCCTGACCAGCCTCCGCGCCTCGCGGTGCGCACAGTCTCGACCTTCAGCATTCTGGAGGCTGCCGAGGAGCTTGAAACAGAACAGACGCCCTCCCCTTCACAGCTGCTGGCTGATCTCCAGCAGGAGATACACAGGCTGGAGGCTGAAATCGATGACAAGACCGTCGCCTATGCCCAGCGCCCGCGCAGAAAAGCCATCAACGCGTCCACGAAGGAACACATCTACGCCGCATACATGGAGAGCTGGCGTCGCAAGATCGAACGTGTCGGCAATCTGAATTATCCCAGGGGACAGATGGGGGACGTCGTGGTGCATATCGCCGTGCGCCAGGACGGCTCCATCGAGAGAATGCGCATCTTGCGTCATGCAGACTCCTCCCTGATCAACGAATCCGCGCTGAAAATCGCAACGCTTGCCGCGCCTTTTCCGCCATTTCCGGAGGAAATTCGCCAAAAGACCGACATTCTGGATATCATCAGGACATGGCGTTTTCTTGAAGAGACCAAGCAAATAGAGGTTGACTAGGCCACCATGGCATTCACGAACCTGACCAATCACTTCCTGATTGCAATGCCCGCCCTCAAAGATCCCAATTTTGAAAAGAGCGTGACCTACATCTGCGAACATTCTGATGAGGGTGCAATGGGAATCGTTATCAACAACCCATTGAGCATCCCGGTCAGGGAAATCCTCGATCAGCTTGATATCGACGAGAATGCACCGGGCATACCGGACAGCCCGATCTATCTCGGAGGCCCGGTGAATGGCGAGCGTGGCTTCGTCCTGCATGACAGCGACACCGAGTGGGAATCGACATTGCGGGTCAAGGATGGCATCAGCGTAACCACGTCAAGGGATATTCTGGAATCCATCGCATCCGGAAAAGGACCACAACGCAACCTGATCGCTCTCGGTTATGCCGGCTGGGGCAGCGGACAGCTCGAACAGGAACTTGCCGAGAATGCATGGCTTGCGGTGCCGGCTGACAAGGCCATTATTTTCGATCTGCCACCTGAGGAGCGCTGGGGCGCCGCAGCAGCAGAGCTTGGTATCGACCTCGCCCTGCTGAGTACTGACACCGGGCATGCCTGAAACCCTGCTGGGATTCGATTATGGCACCACGCATATCGGGGTCGCTGTTGGCCAGTCACTGACCGGCACTGCGTCACCGCTCACCACCCTCCACTCCAGAAACAGCCGGCCCGACTGGGAAGGCATCAGCAGACTCGTTGAGGAATGGAAACCTGTGGCATTTGTGGTCGGCTACCCTGTCGATACGGATGGATCTGACAACGTGATCATGGAGCGAGTGAAAAAATTCGCACGCCAGCTGCAGGGTCGGTATCATCTCCCCGTCCATTTCATCGATGAGACCCTGACATCGATTGAGGCTGCACGGCACACGGGACCCAAGTTCGCATCCGGGGGACGCAACGACGCCACAGCAGCAGCAATCATCCTGGAAACCTGGTTGAACCAATGACCGCACAAACCAACTATTTCATGGGCCACGAGGCCATTCTGAGCGTCATCGACGGAATGGCGACGAAGCTGGATCAGTTCCTGCGCAACAGGCAACGCACAGATGTCGCAATGATCGGTATCCGCACCGGGGGCATCTGGGTAGCAGAACATCTGCACCAGGCCCTGGCTATCCGGGAACCGCTCGGAATTATCGATATCTCCTTCTACCGCGATGATTTCACCCAGATTGGATTGAATCCCGAAGTCCGCCCTTCGATGATCGATTTCGATGTCGATGACCGTCATATCGTGCTCGTCGATGATGTATTGCACACAGGACGCACCATCCGCGCGGCACTGAACGAGATTTTCGATTACGGACGGCCCCGCTCCGTCACGCTGGTGGCGCTCGTTGAGCGCAGTGGCCGGGAGCTTCCAATCGAACCCAATGTCATCGGGGTGGAAGTCACACTGCAGCCACAGGAACAGATCAAACTGACTGGTCCCGAGACGCTGGAACTGGTCATCGGCAGTCAGCGGTGAGATAATCAAGCCTCATGAGCGCTGCCAATCTGCAACTCGACGACAACAACAAGCTGCGGCATTTCCTTTCCATCGAAGGCCTGAGCCGCGAACATCTCATCCGCATTCTCGATACAGCCGAATCCTTTCTGAACATCAGCGATCGCTCAGTCAAGAAAGTCCCGGCCCTGCGTGGCAAGGCTGTCGCAAACCTCTTCTTCGAGAACAGCACCCGGACAAGGACGACCTTCGAGCTCGCCGCGAAACGGCTGTCGGCCGATGTCCTGAATCTCAACATCAGCACCTCGGCAACGGCCAAGGGTGAATCCCTGCTCGATACGCTCAGAAACCTCGAGGCGATGCATGTCGACATGTTCGTGATCCGGCACGCCGACAGCGGTGCCGCACATTTTTTCGCACGACATGCGAGACCGGGCGTCAGTATCATCAATGCCGGTGACGGTCAACATGCGCATCCGACCCAGGCCATGCTAGACATGTTCACGATCCGCCAGCACAAGGGCGACTTTACCCCCCTGAAGGTGGCAATCATTGGCGATATCCTGCACTCGCGCGTCGCCCGCTCGCAGATTCTCGCACTCAACACCCTCGGCGTTTCCGAAGTGCGCGTTGTCGGGCCAAAAACACTGTTGCCGACGGATACGCGGGAAAGCCTTGGTGTCCATGTCTTCAACGACATCGAGGAAGGCATTGCAGGTGTCGATGTCATCATCATGCTGAGGCTGCAAAAAGAGCGCATGACAGGCGCATTACTGCCTTCGGAACATGAATTCTTCCAGCGCTATGGCCTCACCGAATCCCGGCTCGGACTGGCCTCGCCAGATGCCATAGTGATGCACCCCGGACCGATCAACCGCGGCGTTGAAATGGAAACGGTGGTAGCAGACGGGCATCAGTCGGTCATCCTCCAGCAGGTCTCCTATGGCATCGCCATCCGCATGGCAATTCTCTCCATGACCATGCAGCCCAGGGGAGAGAGTTCATGAACAGGATACGCATCGCCAATGGACGGCTCTTCGACCCTGCAAGCGGCCTCGACATGACCGGTGATCTCTGTATCGCGGATGAAAAGATCGTTGCGATCGGCATCGCTCCCGGAGACTTCGATGAAGATAGCATCATCGATGCCCGGGACAAGCTCGTGATCCCGGGATTGATTGACCTCAATGCCCGCCTGCGCGAACCCGGCCTGGAACACAAGGGAACGATCGTCTCGGAGTCAACTGCGGCAGCAAGCGGCGGGATCACGACCGTCATCTGTCCGCCTGACACGACGCCCGTAATTGACACTCCTGCCGATGCCGAACTGATACGCCGCCGCGCCAAGCAGAGCGCTCATGCCAGGGTTCTCTCGATGGGTGCGCTCACCATGGGGCTGAACGGCGAACAACTCACCGAGATGTCCTCACTGCAGGTGAGTGGCTGCATCGCTGTCAGCAATGCACGCAAGCCCTTGCTGAACAACCTCGTCTACCGCCGCGCCATGGAATATGCGGCCACCTGGGATCTGCCGATTTTCGTGGTGCCCAACGACCATGCACTGGCAAACAGGGGCTGCGCACACGAAGGGCGTGTTTCGAACCGGCTTGGTTTACCCGGCATTCCTGTTTCCGCAGAAACAGTCGCGGTTGCGACGACACTCGAGCTCGCCCGGGAGACAGGAGCGCGTATCCATTTCCAGACACTCTCGAGCGCGCGCTCGATCAGCATGATTCGTGACGCGCAGCAGCAAGGCATCCGGGTCACAGCGGATGTAGCCGCACACCAGCTGCACCTGACCGAGATGGACATCGACGGGTTCGATGGCAATTGTCACGTCCTTCCGCCGCTTCGAACACTGCAGGACCGCGACAGCCTGCGCGAGGCCCTGGCAGATGGAACACTCAGCGCCATCTGCTCCTGTCACGAGCCGCATGAGCCGGATGCCAAGCTTGCTCCCTTTCCTGCGACAGAACCGGGCATTTCAGGGCTTGAGTCGCTCTTGCCGCTGACACTGCGGCTGGTCGATGAGAAGGTCATCAGCCTTCCAAGGGCAATAGAATTGCTGACGTCCGGACCGGCAGACATTGCAGGGCTTCCCTTCAGCAAACTGCAGATCGGTTGCGAGGCGGATATCTGTATTCTCGATCCCGAAGCCAACTGGGAATTCAAGGCTTCGGAACTGGTCAGCAGCGGCCATAACACACCGTTTGACGGCTGGTTCTTCAAGGGAAAGGTCAGTCATACGCTGTTTGCAGGCCGCCTGACTTACAGCCAGGGTGAAACAGCATGAGTACCAGCAGCCGCAATACCATTTTTGTCGAAGACGCCCTGATTCTCTCGCATGAACAGTTTGAGGGAGAGCAGTTCATCCTGCGTGTCATGGCACCGAAATGTGCCGCACATGCGGTCGCCGGCCAGTTCGCACACCTGCAGTGCGATCCGCAACGACCGATGCGTCGCCCGATTTCGATCATGCGCGTCTCGGCAAAAGAAGGATGGGTCGATTTTCTCTACAAGCGGCTTGGCGAAGGCACCACCCTGCTGGCGAACAGGAAGCCCGGTGAAAGGATCAGCATGTTCGGTCCGATCGGCAAGCCATTCTCCGTCCAGCGCACCAGACCCTTGCTGATCGGGGGCGGTGTCGGCATGCCGCCGATGATCTTCCTGGCCGAGGAGCTCAGGAAGCGCGATGTCACCCCGTTTGTCATCCTGGGATCGGAAGTCCCCTTTCCTTTCACGCCGCGTCCGTCGCAACACATGCTCGACGGCCTGCCTTCCGATGTGATTGCCTGCATGCCCCTGCTCGATGACTGGGGAATTCCATCCCGCCTGGCGTCACAACAGGAATTTGCAGGATGTCACAGAGGCTTTGTAACCGACCTGGCACGCAGCTGGCTGAAAACACTGTCGGAGAATGAGCTTGCCGAGGTTTCGCTGCATGCCTGTGGCCCGCATCCGATGCTGGAAGCCGTCGTCGCTCTGGCGAGGGAGTTTGATCTGCCTGTCGAGGTATCGCTCGAGGAATTCATGGCCTGCGCTGTCGGTGGCTGCGCAGGCTGCGTGGTCGAGGTACAGGAAGACAGTGGTCCTGAGATGCGCCGGGTCTGTGTCGACGGCCCGGTATTCGACGGCTACAGCGTCTTCAGCTGAGCCACGGATTCAATCGCAGGCCTGTCCGGCCTGCTGCCGGCTTCAGCCGAAGAGACTCCTGGAATCCTCTTCCTCTTCCGAGATCTGGAAGTCGCCTTCCTCAATACCTTCCCCGTCACCTGACAGCTTGATATCGAGACGCACCTCGTTGGAGGAGTCCGCATAACGCAGGGCATCGTCATAGCTGATCTTGCCCTGTCTGTAGAGCTGTGCCAGCGCCATGTCGAACGTCACCATGCCGTGTTCGCCGGACCGCTTCATGACATCCTTGATTTCATGAATTTCGCCGCGGCGTATCAGATCGGCAACGAAGGGGGTATTCAGCAAGAGTTCGATCGCAGGGACCATGCGCGAACCGCCGTCGGATCTCGGTATGAGCTGCTGGCCGATGATCGCCTTGAGGTTGAGTGAAAGATCGAGCAAGAGCTGGTTGCGCCGATCCTCGGGGAAGAAGTTGATGATGCGGTCGAGTGCCTGGTTGGCATTGTTCGAGTGCAATGTCGCCATGCAGAGATGGCCTGTCTCCGCGAAGGTGATGGCATGCTCCATCGTTTCTCGCGAGCGAACCTCACCAATCAGGATGACATCCGGTGCCTGGCGCAGGCTGTTTTTGAGCGCGGTCTCGAAAGAATCCGTATCAATACCGACCTCACGCTGGTTAACGATGGACTTGTCATGCTCGTGAATATATTCGATGGGGTCCTCGACGGTCAGGATGTGGGATGCACTGTTCCTGTTTCGGTGCCCGATCATGGCCGCCTGGGTGGTGGACTTGCCGGTACCTGTCGCACCGACGCACAGCACCAGTCCGCGCTGGATCATCACGATCTCCTTGAGGACTGTCGGCAATTCGAGTTCCTCGACCGTCGGGATCTCGGTCTCGATATGGCGCATGACGATACTGGGTGTATCCTTCTGGAAGAAGGCACTGACACGAAAACGCGCAACCCCCTCCTCGAAATGCGCAAAATTGGCCTCGCGCTGATCACGGAATCGCTCGAAGTGCTTCCCGGGAAGCAGTGACTCAATGATCTTCAACGTCTG
>JASFFK010000110.1:0-7442 GCA_050124335.1 Chromatiales bacterium
CTACAACAGCAATGTCTCGCTGTGCCACAATGTTGCGCGCCTGCTGGTGCGAGACACCCGCCGGCAGCATTGTCACTCTTCTGTCCTGCACATCGAACCGCAACCATCCTGCGTGAACGAATGGACAGATCTTTTTGGCAACAGGCAAGTCAACTTCTCCATCGAGACGCCCCATAACCGTCTGGTCGTGCGGGCAACCAGCGAGGTCGAGCTGGAAACAGGTGCAGCTCTCGACATGCTGTTTCCCGTCAGCTGGGAAAGTGCAGCCGAGATGATGAAGACCGAAAAGGATGCCGATACACTGGAGGCCAGGCTCTACCTGTTGCGCACGGATTTTACCGAGGCCGGCCCGGAAGTCGTGGAGTATGCGCGTGCCTCCTTTCCGCCGGGACGCTCACTGATCGAGGGCGTCGAAGACCTCATGCATCGCATTAACCGGGACTTCACCTATGACCCCGGATTCTCGACCATTGCCACGCCACTTCGGGATGTCATCGAACACCGACGCGGCGTATGCCAGGATTTTGCGCATTTCGCGATCGCCTGCCTGCGCTCGATGGGACTCGCGGCGCGTTACGTGAGTGGCTATATCGAGACGATTCCGCCGGAGGGAAAGGAGAAGCTTGTCGGTGTCGATGCGTCGCATGCCTGGTTCAGCATCTACGTACCCCAGCGCGGCTGGATGGATTTCGACCCGACCAACGCCAAGATACCTCTCGACCAGCACATCACGACAGCCTGGGGCAGGGATTATGCCGATGTCGCACCGCTCAAGGGCGTTGTCTATGGTGGTGGCAAGCATCGCCTCGGAGTGGCGGTCAATGTGGAGCGTCTCTAGCTGCTCATCATTCTGACGCAGCCTCTGCTGTTGCGGGAGAAAAGAGGATGCCTCTCAGCAATCCAGTGGCAGCGAAGGCATCTCGTTGAATGCGTGCACCACTTTCTCGTCCCAGCTCTTGCGCAGTGACTGCAGGTAGGGGTGGTTATCGGCAAACGAGTGGTAGCAGCCTCCCGTGAGACTGTCGCTCTTGTAGACGAGCAGTTCGATTGGCGGCCCGACGGTCGCATTCGAGCGCATGGTCGAATCCATGGAGACGAGCGCACAGCGTACCGCCGAGTCGATATCAGTATCCGCGCGTACGATTCTGTCCAGAATCGGTTTACCGTACTTTTTCTCCCCGATCTGGAGGAATGGTGTGATATCCGAGACACTGATGTAGTTGCCTTCCGGGTAGACCATGAAAAGTTGCGGTTCCTCGCCAAGAATCTGCCCGCCAAGGATGAGCGTCGCAGCCGGATTGAAGCCTGCGTTGACATCATCAGTGGAGACATGCCGTTCGCGTTCGGCTTTGTTAAGCTTCCCCACATAGGCCGCCGCATCGGACATGTAGTGCATGTTGGCAAGTGACTCCTCGGCGCGTTCCGAGATATCGCGTTTTATACGGTTGAGCACACTCTGGGTGGTCGCGAGATTGCCGGCGCTCAGCAGAACGAACTGGCGTTCGCCATCGACACCCCAGCGGTGCATCTTGCTATAGGTACTGACCTGGTCTGCTCCGGCGTTGGTCCGCGAGTCGGAGCAGAAGACCAGACCTTCATTGAGCTTCAGGGCGAGACAGTAAGTCATGTTCGGGATGATGGTTTGCCGTGGCAGGCAGCAATTCTAGCAGGTGAAAGGGGCTGGGAATACGGCATCTCTCATAATCGGCCGGATGCGCTGATGACATCATTCGCGATATCAGCGATTTTTCTGTTGGTGCTCATCGCAAGCCTGCGCATGGCCTGGTAGGCGACTTCCTCGGTGCACTGCTTGCGCTGCATGATGAGTCCCTTGGCGCGCTCGATCGCCTTGCGCTCTGCAAGCGCACTCTCGATCCGCCGGAGGCGCTCATGCTGTTCCATACGCTGGCGATATCGCGTAATCGCTACTTTCAGCAGAGGTTCGAGGCGCTCGGGGTCGAACCCCCTGATGACGTAGGAGCTGATGCCGTTTTTCAGCGCGAGGTTGATCTGCTCGACACGATCATCATCGGTGAAGAGCAGGACCGGCAGCTTCTCGGCCATTCGCGGGAGTGAATCCTGCACCTTTTCGAGACCTTGCGTGATCAATAGCAGTGCATCGAGTGTCTCGTCTGCAATGATCGATTCATGATCGTCATCTGGCGAGAAATAGCCTGCAAAATTGACAAAATCGAGCCCTGACAGGGCTGCCGGAGCATTCTTGTCTTCCGAGATGATTGCCAGTCGCCACACGTTGGCCACACTCCACGCTGAACAGTTTGTTTCAATGATGCAATTAGTGTGCCATGGGGTGTCATGCTCGACGGGGCATAGCATCCCGTTGCAGTGCAGGGATGTCTCAGGGCTGGAGCCTCGCCGGAGTGTCCGTAGCCATCATCAGGGCCCGAAGACGATATCCATTTCGCGGTCATATTCGGAGGTTTCGATTTCCAGCAGGCCGAGAATCGTATGAAAAAGATTGTCATGGGAGTATTTCCTGTCGAGTCTCGAAGTGACAGCGGCCCTGTCGATTTCATCATAGGATTCGCCGAACCACATGAAAGCAGGAACATGGCGTTGTGCTTCCGGTGAGAGCATGTAAGGCATGCCATGCAGATAGAGCCCATGTTCACCCAGTGATTCCCCGTGATCACTGATGTAGATCATGCCGGTTTCGAAGCGCTCCGAATTGCGCTTGAGAAGGGCGATTACCTCGGACAGAAAATAATCCGTGTAGAGAATCGCGTTGTCGTAGGCATTGTCGATTTCGTCTCTGGAACACTCTTCGAGCTGGTTGGTCTTGCAGACAGGGGTGAATTTCTCGAAGCTCTCCGGATAGCGTTTGTAATAGGCTGGGCCATGATTGCCCATGGCATGAAGCACGATCAGCATTTCACTGTCTGCGTGGCTGTCGATATATTCCTGCAAGCCGGACAGCATCCCGATATCCCGACATTCCGTATCACACTCCGGATTCTTGTCCGGGCCTTTGAAATTTTCATACGGGACGCGCAGAGCGACGCCTTTGGAGTCGGAGTTGTTGTCACGCCAGAGGATCTCCACCCCTTCGCGCTTCAGAACGTCGAGTATGTTCTCTGTCGACTGTACTGCAGACTCGCTGTAACTGTCCTTGTCATAGATTGAAAACATGCAGGGAACCGAGACAGCCGTCGAGGTTCCGCAAGACCAGAAATTGCTGAATGCGTAGATCTCCTCCTTCTTTAGCAACGGATTGGTTTCGCGTTCGTAACCATTCAGCGAGAAGCGATCGTAGCGCGCAGTTTCACCAAGTACGAAAATCAGCAACTCCTTGTGAGGGTGCTCCTCGGGCAGATGCGCATCCTCGGCGATACGCCTGGAGTCGCCCGGGGGCGCTGCGAGTTCCTGCCGCGCGACCTTGATGGTCGAATAGATGTAATAGGACGGGTTGGTGTAGTAGCGGAGGGGTTTGTGCTCGCGGAAAAAGGAGGCATAGGTGCTGCCAAAGGCGAATATCAAGGCGACGCCGGTGAATAGTGAGCCGAGGGAGAGCAGCAGCCGCTGTTTCACGGCCTGCCTGAGCGATTGCGGTCGCAGCCTGACTGCCATAACAAGCACTACGGGAAGCAGCCCGAGTAGAAGGAAATAGAGAATCATACGCAGACTCAGGAGATCGAGGCTCTCATTGAGATCTGTTTTCATGACGTTCCTGAGCATGCTGTCATCGATGATGACGCCATAGGTATCCATGAAATAGGCTGCGAAAGAGGAGAGGAGCAGGAAAAAGACCAGGACCGGCTTCACTGTTCTGCGATAGCAGACGAGTGACATCAGGAAGACGAAAAAAGCCCACAGCATGAGAGCCAGGGAAGCAAGGAATCCCGCGTTCTTCGTGGTCAACGGGTAGATTTCGACCACTTTCTGGAAAAATGCCCAGTTGTAGAACAGGAGAAATACAAGCCCGGCAAGGATGATCAGCCGAGTGACTGTCATCTCGCGACTCAATAACTTCAAGGAGCGCTCCATTGTCGGTGACGACAGCTTCCGCTAGCCGGCAGCGATCTGTCGTCATTATCAGGATGAGTCTCAGACAAGCGTCTGCAGGTCAAGTTCTGGCTCGTCATGAAAATTCGGGAGTTGTGCCGCAATGCTACTGACAGACAGGGCCTCACGGAGCTGGCGCATGCTATGATGCGGCCTGTGCGTGGAAATTGCTTCCGGTCATTCTTGAGACTCCTCTACACCTTGCTGCTGTACCTGCTCATGCCGCTGGTTTTGCTGCGGTTGTGGTGGCGTGGGCGCAGAAATCCCGGCTATCGCGAGCGCACTGCGGAACGCTTCGGCATCTATTCGGGAACCATTCCCGGAGGTTGTATCTGGATTCATGCCGTTTCCGTCGGCGAATCCCAGGCGACACAGCCCCTGATGCGCTGGATCAGTGAAAATCTGCCAGACGTTCCTGTCGTGATCTCGACAACAACACCGACCGGGGCCGACCGTGTCGCCCAGATGTACGGTGATACGGTGACCCGTGTCTACTTCCCCTACGATCTTCCATTTGCGATCAGGCGCGCACTGCACGCATTTCGTCCACGCCTGATAGTGGTGATGGAAACGGAGATCTGGCCCAACCTGATGCACCTCTGCGAGCAAAAGGGGATAGCGGTTGTGCTTGCAAATGCCCGTCTCTCCGCACAATCCGCGAAAGGGTACCGGCGCATCCGCGGACTCATTGCGCCCGCGATCAGGGGCTTTGCGGCAATTGCTGCGCAAAACCGGCAGGATGCCGAGAGATTCATCACGCTTGGCGCCGACAGACAACGCGTTCACGTCTGTGGCAGTGTCAAGTTTGATGTCCGGATTCCCGCTAGCGTGAGAGAGCATGGTGAGCTCCTGCGTGCAGCATGGGGCACGGGGCGTCATGTCTGGGTTGCAGCCAGTACACATCCAGGCGAAGACGAGTTGCTGCTCGACGTCCACAGGGCAATTCTGGAGAAATACCCGGGGGCATTACTGGTCCTGACACCAAGGCACCCCGAGCGTTTTAACGACGTCGCCGCACTGGTCGAGCGACAGGGATTCAGTTACTGCAGGCGTTCCGAAAGTCCTGTATGCAAACAGGCGAGCCAGGTCTATCTGGGCGATACGATGGGAGAACTCACGGTTTTCTTTGCCGCAGCAGATGTCGCATTCGTTGCAGGGAGCCTGATGCCCGTCGGAGGACATAATGTCCTGGAACCAGCCTCTCTCGGCCTGCCTGTGATCGTCGGCCCGCACATGAAAAACTTTCTCGGTATCACCCGGCTCATGCTCGATGCAGGAGCCCTTGTGCAGGTTGCAGACAGTGATGAGCTTGCCCGGGTGTTGCTCGAACTTTTCGATAATGCGGAACAACGGACTGCCATGGGACAGGCTGGCCTCGACGTGGTTGAACGGAACCAGGGTGCACTGGATTGTGTTGCGGAACTGCTCGCGCAATTCCTGAAAGAGTCATCGTCATGAAAGAGAAAATGCTGCTGTTTCTCTTGCCCGGACTTTACAGGTTGTTGATCGGACTTCTGATGGCAACCTGCAAGGTGCGATTTACTGGCAGGGAATCACTCGACAAGCTTGCAGCAGATGGAAAGAGCTGGATTTTCGGTTCCTGGCACGAGAACACGGCTGTCAGCGTCTATTCGGAAAGAAACACCGGCTGCGCAATGATGGCCAGTGACAGCAAGGACGGTGCGATCATTGCTCGCGGCATCGAGCTTTGCGGGAATATTCCTGTGCGCGGATCCTCTTCAAAGGGCGGGTCAAAGGCTGCCAAGGCGATGGTCCGGCTTCTGCGCAAGGGCCATCCGGCAGCCATCACGCCAGATGGCCCGCGAGGCCCCCGGCATGAACTGCAGAGCGGCATCCTGATGATCAGTGCCATGTCGGGGTGCCCGATCGTGCCTTACCATTTTGTTGCTGACCGGCAGTGGGTTTTTACATCCTGGGACCGGCATCGTTTGCCAAAACCCTTTTCGACTGTCTGGATCAGTGTAGGAAAGCCTTACTCTGTTGACAGGAAACGGCTGGCTGAAGAACCTGAAGCTGTCCAGCTTGAAGTGACTGAACTGATGATGGCGAACGTTGAGAATGCCGAGCGGCTTGCCAGTGGAGCGCAATAATCCCGGCCCGGTCTCAGGTCTGATTTTCACCATGAAAACAGGCAGGGCGTGAAGCACTCCTGTCGAACAGAAATCAAATACCGCTACAGCAGGGAAGAGGGAGCCTTTTCTCGCCGGGAGGCGCCCTCATACGCCTGCGAGCGAAAGGACAAGCTTGACGACACCGAAAATCACCAGGATGAAGACGATCGTCAGGACGATGCCGAGAATGATATAGGTTGAAGGCTTGCCCTTCGTGAAATCACGTTCACGTGCCCGGTTACTCTGAACACCGAAAAACGCGGCCAGCACGCTGCCGACATGCGCAAGCAGGCCAGGCTCCTGCGGTTCATGTTTTTCAGGAGCTGTCATCAGAAAACGAAACGTTCCGGCTCGGGGGCGTTGATCAGCGCAGGGAGAGCGGTTTCGAAGAGCTCTTCGCGATGAAAGATCTCGTCTGCAACACGCGTGACCAGTTGCGCCCTCGCAGATGCTCCCTGTCCGACAACCTGGAACAGGCGACCGCCATTCGCCAGCAGCTTTTCGAACCTGTCAGTGGGGGTCGGGAGGCTGCCTGTCACGGCAATCACGTCAAACAGGCTATTGAATTCATGGGTGAAGACGTCATCGACGATGAGTTTCGCATCGAGGATGCCGAACGCAGCAAGATGCTCCTGTGCCTGTGTTGAGAGTGATTCAAAGATCTCAACGGATGTCACTTCGTCACTCAACCAGTCAAGGCAGGCCGTGAGATAGCCACTCCCTGTGCCAACCTCGAGCACCTTGTCACCGGGCTTGATTGCCAGCGCCTGCAGCATGCGCGCCTCGATCTTCGGAGCCATCATCGACTGCCCCTCGGGAAGCGGGATTTCCGTATCGGCAAAAGCCAGCTCCTTGTATTCCGGTGGAACGAAGAATTCACGCGGGATCTGCTTCATGACATTCAGCACATCCTCGTCGATGACATTCCATGGACGAATCTGCTGTTCAATCATGTTTTCTCTGGCTTGGTCGGTGAGCATCTGGCAACCTCGTATTTTTCCTGCGATGAAGACTAAGGTGTAGGAAGGTGCCGGTCAACTGATTGTCCACACACGTACAAACCGGCGTTGCCGTTTCGGTAACAGCATATGCAGATTGCGAAAACGCCATGAGGCGGAAACCACGCAGTTGAGGAAGACGTAGCATGATGAGAATTCACCAAAGATATTATATAAATACTCTTTAATTCAATATATTAAGTCAATTATATAATGTAGATTATCGCCACTGGTGGAAATACTTGCTAATGGATCGTATATAGTATGGCGATAGAATCCAGCATGAGTC
>JASFFK010000111.1:0-7430 GCA_050124335.1 Chromatiales bacterium
ACTCACTTCAACAGACGAGACGCCATCGACACCGGCAGCAGCTGAACGAACAGCCTCGGCGATCTCGTCATGGATACCCCTGGCCGGGAAACCGAGTTCGACCCTGATCTTGACGTTACCGCCATCGATGTCGATCTCCTTGACGGACTTGGCACTCACCAGGTCTTTCTGGAGATGCGGCTCGACGTAGCCCTTCAGGGCTTCTTCGATCTGTTCTTTCGTTGCTGCCATTGGAATGTAACTCCTGCTTGCGGACTGCCGGTGACAGTCCATTTGTAATGAATCGGGGCGAATCATACACCAGTGCGCGCGCTATTCCCAAGTAAAATACTTGGGTATTTTCACGGGTATTCGCCGAGGCTTCTGACATCAATCAGTTAAGTATTTCGACATGTTGTGAAATAATGCCGCATTCACGAGATTCAAGAGTTTTCACGGCTTTTTATGTCACGCAATATCCTGGTCACGAGCGCCCTGCCCTATGCCAACGGCTCCATCCACCTGGGGCACCTGGTCGAGTACATCCAGACCGACATCTGGGCGCGTTTCCAGAAGATGCGGGGGCACAATTGCACCTATGTCTGTGCCGACGATGCCCATGGAACGGCCATCATGCTGCGTGCCCGCCAGGAGGGCATCACGCCCGAGGAGCTGATCGCGCGTGTCTCCGAGGAGCACCAGCAGGATTTCGCGGGTTTTCATATTGGTTTCGACAACTATCACTCGACGCACTCGGAAGAGAACCGCTTCTTCGCCAATACAATCTACGAGCGCAATCGTGACGCAGGTAATATTCATTCGAAGTTTATTACTCAAGCCTATGATCCTGTTGAGAATATTTTTCTCCCAGACCGCTTCATCAAGGGCGAGTGCCCGAAGTGCGGCGCACCGGACCAGTATGGCGACAACTGCGAGAACTGCGGCGCGAGCTACAACCCGGCAGACTTGAAGAACCCCCGCTCGGTCGTTTCCGGCGCGACTCCGATCGAGAAAGAGTCCGAGCACTATTTCTTCAAGCTCGGCAATTTCGAGACGATGCTCAGGGAATGGACAAAGGCCGGTCACCTGCAGAAGGAGATCACCAACAAGCTCAACGAGTGGTTCGAGGCCGGGCTGCAGGACTGGGACATCTCGCGCGACGCTCCCTATTTCGGTTTCGAGATCCCGGATCATCCCGGCAAGTATTTCTATGTCTGGCTCGATGCACCGATCGGCTACATGGCGAGCTTCAAGAACCTTTGCAAGCGGCGCGACGACCTGGACTTCGAGTTCTACTGGAACCCCGACTCCGAGGCAGAGCTCTATCACTTCATCGGCAAGGACATCCAGTATTTCCATACCCTCTTCTGGCCAGCCATGCTGCACGGTGCAGGATTCCGCGTCCCGACCAATGTCTTCATCCACGGGTTCCTGACCGTCGATGGCCAGAAAATGTCGAAATCGCGCGGCACCTTCATCAAGGCAAGCACCTACCTCAAGCACCTGAATCCCGAGTACCTGCGCTACTACTTCGCCGGCAAGCTCGGTTCGGGCGTCGACGATATCGACCTGAATCTCGAGGACTTCGCGCAACGCGTGAATGCAGACCTCGTCGGCAAGTTCGTCAACATCGCCAGCCGCTGTGCCGGCTTCATCACGAAGCGCTTTGACGGGAAGCTATCGGATACCCTGGCCGAGCCGACCCTGTGGAACGGCTTCAAGCACGCAGGGGACGAGATCGCGGACCAGTTCGAGAAGCGCGAATATGCGCGGGCCATGCGCAGCATCATGGCCCTGGCCGACAAGGCCAACCAGTACATCGACGAAAAACAGCCCTGGGTGATAGCCAAGGAGGAAGGCAAGGACGAAGAGTTGCAGGAGATCTGCAGCATGGGGCTGAACCTGTTTCGTGTCATCGCCTGCTATCTCAAGCCCGTGTTACCGACGACCATCGAGGCAGCGGAAGCCTTCCTGAACGTCGACCCGCTCGTCTGGGACGATGCGAAGACGCCCCTGCACGGTCATGTGATCGGCAAGTTCAAGCCGCTCATGACACGCGTCGATCCCAAACAGATCGAGGCCGTCGTCGAGGATTCGAAAGAGGACCTCGAGGCCGCAGCGAAAACCGCTGAAGCACCGGCCGCTTCAGGCCCGCTTGCGAAAGACCCGATCAGCGATACCATCCAGTTCGACGACTTTGCAAAACTCGACCTGCGGATTGCCAGGATCATCAAGGCGGACCATGTCGATGGCGCCGACAAGCTGTTGCAGCTCACGCTGGACCTCGGCGGCGAGACACGCAATGTCTTCGCAGGCATCAAGTCAGCCTATGCACCGGAAGATCTCGAGGGTAAGCTGACCGTCATGGTCGCCAACCTCGCACCGCGCAAAATGCGTTTCGGTGTCTCGGAAGGCATGGTGCTGGCGGCCGGCCCCGGTGGCAAGGATCTCTTCATACTGAACCCTGACGAGGGCGCACAGCCAGGCATGCGAGTGAAATGATGAAAAGACTGATGATGATCCCGGTGGTGGCGCTGGCCATTTCCGGATGCACCCAGGAAACCCAGAACAAGTTCGGTCGTGCTGTCCAGAACTGGACAGGAACCGATGGCGTTCTCGAGGTTTACGCAGGAGACAAGCTCGTCAAGCGCTTTCTAGAGATCGACAAGCTGAGCACTGCGCTCGGCACGGGCGACCGCACCCCGCGCTCCTATCGCTTCGGTTACGGCATTCTGGATGCCAATCTGAACGGTGTGGCCGACAAGGGAGAGAAGAAAGTCTACTTCGAGTTCAGCGACTACTCGACTTCATACATCTTTCACGACAATCCGAACTGATCCGAGATGACCGAGTTTGCCCTGATCCTCGTCAGCACCATCCTGGTCAACAACTTCGTCCTGTCGAAGTTTCTCGGCCTCTGCCCCTTCATGGGCGTCTCGCGCAAGCTCGAGACGGCGACGGGCATGGGGCTTGCAACTACCTTCGTGCTCACCCTCTCCTCGGTCTGCTCCTACCTCGTCAACGAATACATTCTCATTCCGCTCGGTCTCGAGTACCTGCGAACGATCGCCTTCATCCTCGTGATCGCTGTGGTCGTGCAGTTCACCGAGACGGTCATGCACAAGACCAGTCCGTTGCTCTACCGTGTCCTGGGAATCTTTCTGCCGCTGATCACGACCAACTGCGCCGTACTGGGTGTCGCACTCCTCAATACACAGCAGGATCACGGCTTCCTTCAGTCTGCACTTTACGGATTCGGTGCGGCTGTCGGCTTCTCGCTTGTACTTGTGCTCTTCGCTGCAATTCGGGAGCGCGTCGCCGTTGCCGACGTGCCCGAGGTTTTCGAAGGCAATGCCATCGCGCTCATCACGGCCGGTCTCATGTCGATGGCCTTTATGGGCTTCGCCGGACTCGTAAGCTACTGACGACATGCTGAGCGCCATACTGACAATCACGATCCTCGCTCTGCTGTTCGGGCTGCTGCTCGGCTACGCAGCCGTGAAATTTCACATCGAGGGCGACCCTGTCGCGGACCAGATCGATTCACTGCTGCCGCAAACACAGTGCGGGCAGTGCGGTCATCCTGGCTGCCGTCCCTACGCCGAAGCCATCGCAGCCGGCGAGGACGAGATCAACAAGTGCGCTCCGGGCGGCGAGGAGACCATCATCGCGCTGGCCGACCTTCTCGGGCGTGATCCCATCCCGATGGACGAATCCATCGAGGAGCGCCCGCCGTCGGTCGCACGCATCAAGGAGAACGAATGCATTGGCTGTACCCTGTGCATTCAGGCCTGTCCCGTGGATGCCATTCTCGGGGCTGCCAAGCAGATGCACACGGTCATCGAGAGCGAGTGCACGGGCTGCGAACTCTGTCTGCCACCCTGCCCCGTCGAATGCATCGTGATGGAACCGATTCACGCAACCTACGAGAGCTGGAGCTGGCCCTACCCGATCACGGCGCACCGCAATGTCGCCCAGGCGCAGGAGGCTTCATGAAGCTTCACTCATTCCACGGCGGCCTGCATCTCCCCGAGCACAAGAGCGAATCCACAGGCTCTCCGATCAGCACGGCGGCGATACCCGACCGGCTCATATTGCCACTCAAGCAGCATATCGGCGCCCCCGCTCACCTGCTCGTGAAACCCGGTGACAGCGTACTCAAGGGCCAGATGCTGGCCGCGCCGGCAGGACGCATCAGCGCCCCGATCCATGCACCGACCTCCGGCACTGTTGTCGATATCAGCGAGCAGCAAGTCCCGCATCCCTCTGGCCTGAGCGCACCCTGCATCATCATCGAGCCCGATGGCAAGGAAGAATGGACTGCGTTGCCACCGCCGATGACCAACTGGAAGGAACTCGATGCGGAAACCCTCATCGAGCGCGTTCGCGATTGCGGTATCGTGGGCCTCGGCGGCGCAACCTTCCCGAGCAGTGTGAAGCTCGAGCATCGCGGCCAGAACATCGACACGCTGATCATCAACGGTGCCGAGTGCGAACCCTTCATCACCTGTGATGACATGCTCATGCGAGAGCAGGCCGGCCGCATCATCGAGGGGATAAGCATTCTCAAACACATTCTCGATATCAACCGTTGCTTCATCGGTATCGAGAACAACAAGCCCGAAGCCATCGAGGCCATGCGGAACGCAGCAGAGAAGGCAGGCCTTCAAAATACGACTATTGTTCCGATCCCGACGCTCTATCCGAGCGGTGGCGAGAAGCAGCTGATCGAGATCATCACCGGGAAGCAGGTACCAAGCCACGGCATTCCGGCCAATATCGGTATCGTCTGCCACAACGTCGGCACCGCGCATGCCATCGCCGGGGCTGTGCTGGAAGGCAAGCCGCTGATTTCGCGTGTCGTGACTGTTACGGGCGCAGGCGTCAATAGCCCTTGCAACCTGCAGGCGCTGATCGGCACGCCAATCAAGTCGCTAATCGAACAGGCGGGAGGCGCCAACGGGCAATCGACGCGCCTGGTCTATGGTGGCCCGATGATGGGCTTCTCGCTGCGCAGCAACGAACTGCCACTCACCAAGGGCGGCAACTGCCTGCTGCTGCCAAGCGAGGAGGAGTCACCGATACCGCCGCGCATGACTGCCTGCATCCGCTGCGGGAAATGCGCCGAGGTCTGTCCGGCCCGCCTGCTGCCACAGCAGCTCTACTGGTATGCACGCGCGAAAGATTTCGACAAGGTGCAGGACTACCATATTCACGACTGCATCGAGTGCGGTTGCTGTTCGCACGTCTGTCCGTCGCACATTCCGCTCGTGCAGTTCTATCGCTTTGCCAAGACAGAGCTCTGGAAAAAGGAGCAGGAGAAGAGGAAAGCCGACCATGCACGCACGCGCCACGAGGCCCGTGTTGCACGTCTCGAACGTCTTGCTGCAGAGCGCAAGGCGAAGCTGCGCCAGAAGAAAGAGGCGCTCGAGAAACCGGCTCGAGGCAAGGGCAAGGCTGCAGGTGGTGACGATGCCAAAAAGGCGGCCATCGAGGCGGCCATGAAGCGCGTGGCGGCAAAGAAGGCCGCCGCAAAAGAACAACAACCCGAGAAAGGCGCTGACAACTGATGTCGCTACCCGTCTACAGTTCCCCCCATTTCGGCCATAGCCGCAATGTCACGCGCGTCATGACGGAAGTGCTGGTCGCGCTGGCACCTGCCATCATCGCTCTGTGGTGGTATTTCGGCTGGGGCGTGATCGTCAACATCGTCATCGCCACGGCGGCAGCAGTCGCTACCGAGGCCGCGGTGCTCGCACTGCGCGGGCGCTCGCTCAAGCCGCTGACCGACCTGAGCGCCGTGGTGACGGCCGTGCTCTTTGCAGTCTCCATCCCGCAACTCCTGCCATGGTGGATGACAGTGCTCGGCATGATCTTCGCCATTCTGGTTGTGAAGCAGCTCTATGGCGGCCTGGGCTACAACCCCTTCAATCCGGCGATGGCGGCCTATGTTTTCCTGCTGATCTCTTTTCCGGCCGACATGTCGGCCTGGCTGCCACCTGCCGCCCTCAACGAGACACAACTCTCACTGGGTCAGACGATCGCGGTGATCTTCACGGGAAGCCTTCCAGTCAACCTGACATGGGACGCCATCACCATGGCGACCCCGCTCGATGTCATGCGCACCGAGCTTGGCCAGGGCGCGATGATCTCTGAAATCCGCAACAGCCCGATCTGGGGCGACTTCGGCGGCATCGGCCGTGAGTGGGTTGGCAACTGGATCCTGCTGGGAGGCCTCTTCATGCTCTGGCGCAGGACCATCACCTGGCACATTCCGGTCTCGATGCTGGGGACCGTCGTTGTCTTCGCGACAGCAGCCTGGCTGGCCGAACCGGAGGCGTTCCCCAACCCGCTGTTTCATGTCTTCAGCGGCGGTTTATTGCTCGGTGCCTTCTTTATCGCAACAGATCCGGTTTCTGCGACGACAACCAGGAAAGGCCAGCTGATCTATGGCGCCCTGATCGGCTTGCTGGTCATCATTATTCGCACCTGGGGCAACTACCCGGATGCTGTTGCATTCGCGGTACTGCTCATGAACATGGCCGCGCCGACGATTGACTACTACACCCAGCCCAGGATTTACGGAGAGCAGGAGAAGCAGCGTGAGCCGTAACATCCTGGTCTCGGCGCTGATCCTCGGTGTGTTCGGTTTCATTGGCGCGACGCTGGTCGCCGTCACCGAATTCGGCACCCATGAACGCATCCTTGAAAACGAGCGACAGGCACTCCTGCGCCAGCTCTACGAGATCGTTCCGAAGGAGCAGGTCGACAACGACATCCTGGCTCACCCGCTGACGGTGAGTGCGCGCGACGCACTTGGACAGGAGACTTCCGTGATCTATGTCGGTGAAAAAGGAAATCAGCTTTCCGCCATGGTGTTCGAAGCGACAGTACCGGATGGTTACTCCGGTCCAATACGCCTCCTCGTGGGTGTGGATCGCAACGGTGTACTGCTCGGCACGCGCGTGATCGCACACAAGGAGACGCCCGGGCTCGGTGACAAGATCGAGAAGGAAAAATCCGACTGGATCCTCGGCTTCACCGGCAAATCACTCACGAACCCGAAACTCGACCGCTGGAAAGTGAAAAAAGATGGCGGGGATTTCGATCAGTTCACAGGCGCAACCGTCACGCCGCGCGCGGTTGTCAACGGCGTAAAACGTGTTCTGCTCTATTTTGATCAGCAGAAGGTTGCGCTGTATAAAGAGTATCTAGACAAGGCGAAAACGAACCCATGAGTACCAGCTACCGCGAAATCGTCAATAACGGCCTCTGGACCAACAACCAGGCGCTCGTCGCGTTGCTCGGTCTCTGCCCGCTGCTTGCAACCAGCAACACGGCCATCAACGGACTTGGCCTGGGTCTCGCAACCACGCTGGTCCTTGTTCTTTCCAACACCACTGTTTCGCTTATCCGCAATCTTGTTCGACCCGAGGTACGTCTGCCTGTCT
>JASFFK010000112.1:0-7384 GCA_050124335.1 Chromatiales bacterium
AGACTGGGCGCGAGAGGAGGGCCATGCGTCAATGCTGTGGCTGCTGGGTCAAAACCGGGCGGATAATTGAGCAAAAAAACAGGGCGGGTTGAAAACAACCCGCCCGAATACGGCTTAATGTAGAAGGGAAACGCAGAAATTATCTGCAGGGTTATTTAAGCAAATAACCCTACTAATCGTATTGATGTGGATCAAGAAAATCCCAGAGGTGTATTTCAGGATGCATTCTCCGTACAATCATCCCGATCAGATTCACCGCTAAACCAGTCATTTATGCCCTGTAGCGATCCCGTCACGCGTGAAGAGATTCCCTATCTAGGCGGCCTCTCTGATGACAAGTTACTGAAACTGCAGTGGTGCAGTGCAAAAGCGCTTGGCCTGCAGGTACACTTTCATGACCGCCTCGCAAACGGAGCTCCCGGACCGGAACTCTTTGTCATCCCGACGGGCCAGCTGGAGTTCGGGTCATCCAGCAGGGAGTTCGGTCACAGCCGCATGGAAGAGCCGCGACAACTGGTCAACATCGACAAACCTTTCGCGCTGGGTCGTTTCACGATTACCGCACAGGAGTGGGCCTGTTTCCAGGCAGCAAGCGGATGGCAATTCCGTTCAGACCTGTTGTTTTCCAATGGTCTGCACCCTGTGATGAATATCCGCCATTCGGATGCCGAAGCCTATTGCCTCTGGCTTGGCGCGCAGACAGGCGAGACTTACAGGTTGCCGACTGAAGAGGAGTGGGAGTATGCCTGTCGGGCAGGTTCGACCACGCCGTTCCATTTCGGTGAGTCTGTCAGTTGCAAGGAGGTTCACTTTGATTCAACCCTGCCATACGAGGAACAAAAGCAGAAGAAGCGCTTTTTCCTCCCGAAGTGCATACCTGTGACCAGGTCCCTCCCTGTGGGCAGCATGCCGGCCAATCTCTGGGGGCTGCATGAAATGCACGGCAACGTCTGGGAGATGACCTCGACTCCATGGAGAGCTTCGCACCGTTACACTGATCAGGCAGACAGCAGCGCAATCGTAACCAAGGGAGGTTCCTGGTTCGATGCAGCCGTCCTCGCCCGCAGCGCATCCAGGATGCGCCGGCTCAAGGACGAGCTCGATGTCAATCTTGGTTTTCGGGTTCTGCGCGAACTCTGATTTTTCAGTGAACTGATGCGAACGACATCCCTGACACGCGACGAGATCATCTCCGACCTCAACAGATCCCTCGAGGTGGAGTTTTCCTTCTACGAGACAGAAAAGCCCGCCGAAGCGCTTGTCTCCATGCCATACCGTGACCAGTTGTTCGTGCTCGACTGGGTGCGGCGTGCCTCGAGCATCAACATCGCGCTCGGCTATGAATTCCTGTTACGTGCAAGCGAAGCCCTGTACAAGCTTGGCAGGGAGATGATCGAGTCCTGGCTTCTCGAAGCCATGGACACCTTTGACAGGCATGGCCTGGGCACGGCACTCGAAATCATCAAGGACATGGAAGCCTTCATCGAGGATGGTCGTAAACGTCAGGCATCAGCACTCTTCAGGGAATACGAGGGTATTCTCACACGCTTCGTCCATGGGCTCTCGGGACGCGAACTCAGGCTCGAGACGACAGATTCCGCGATTCCCTTTACCGATTCCGAGACTCTGTACCTGCCGTCAACTATCGCACAACTACCTGATTCAAAAGACAACTTCCGTCTCTACAAGTGCATGGTGGCACATCTCTGGGCCCAGACACGTTATGGCACCTTCCAGGTGGAACTCAATCGCCTGTTGAGCGAGTTTCCGGACAGGCAGCAGGCGCTGAGCTGCTTTCACACAATGGAACGCATTCGTCTCGATGCCTGTATCAGGCGCGAATTGCCGGGACTCTACCGCGATATGCAGCGGCTGAGTGACAACCTCGCGGATGAACAGGAAACCATTCCCGACTATGCGCGCTTCTTCCTGCAGGAGCCCGATGCCACTGTGCAGACCACCGTCGAGCTTCTGCATGAGTTGTATGACGAAATAACACCCTCCACGCGCTGTTATCAGGGATGCCTCGATCCCGTCGCTGTCGCCGAGGTCCGTACTGCGCGGATCGAGCGGGAAAAAGCACTGGTCCGTCTCGCAATGAAGGAGATGACTGCGGAACACCAACGTTTCGCGGACAGGGAGAAAAGCCGCGAAAGCCATTTCAAAATACATGCCAAGGAAGACTCGGCGCATGACCTGAGCTTCACGATCGAGGTCGGGGAGAATGCACGCGTGACTCCGCCCGAACATATCGCGAATCTGCTCACGTCGGTGATGCTCGACTTTGGCGAAATTCCCGGGGAATACCTCACACCAGCCGGTGAAGAAGAGTATGACATCAGCCACTATCGGGAACAGGATCCCGGCACCGGGGATGTCCCGTCTGGCAGCTGCGAGGAGGAGGGCACCTTTCTCTACAGGGAATGGGATCACAGGCGCAAGCACTACAAGAAGAACTGGTGCGTCCTGCGAGAACTCGAAGTCGAAGGCGAGGATGATGCCTTCTATCACCAGACCAGGGAAAAATACCGCGGCCTGATTCTCTCCCTGCGACGCACCTTCGAGCTATTGCGTGGCGAGGACAAGTTGCTGAAGCGCCAGCCGAACGGTGACGATATCGACCTCGATGCGCTCGTGGATGCCTATCCTGACCTGGTCAAGGGTAATGAGATGACCGATCGTCTCTTCACGCATATGCACAAGGAAGAGCGCAGCATTGCGGTCATGTTCATGGTCGACATGTCGGGCTCGACGCGCGGCTGGATCAACGATGCCGAGCGTGAAGCGCTTATTCTCATGGCAGAGTCACTCGAAATACTCGGTGACCGCTATGCCATCTATGGTTTCTCCGGCTGGGACCGCCAGCGTTGCGAGGCCTATCGCATCAAGGATTTCGACGAACGACTCGATGACCATGTCAAGCGCCGCATCTGTGGTATCGAGGCAAAAGACTACACCCGCATGGGTGCACCGATCCGGCATCTCGTCACCAAGCTACACCAGGTCGAGGCACGCACCAAGCTGCTGATCACGCTCTCTGATGGCAAGCCTGACGATTACGACCCCGAGTACCTGGGTGAATACGGTATTGAGGATACGCGCATGGCGCTCTATGAAGCACGGCGCGAGGGCGTGCACTCCTACTGCATCACCATCGACCGCGAGGGCAAGGATTATCTGCCGCATATGTATGGTGCAGCCAATTACACGGTGATTGACCGTGTCGAAAAGCTTCCACTCAAGATTTCTGACATCTACCGCAAACTCACCTCGTGACAATCCGGCTATCACAGCTCTATATCTATCCGGTCAAATCCATGGCCGGTATTCCGCTGGAGAGCAGCCAGGTCGATGCCATGGGCCTGAAACATGACCGGCGCTGGATGCTGGTGGACCGTGACGGACACTTCATGACCCAGCGAACGCATCCGCATATGGTCCTGATTCGACCGTCGATCCTGGACGGCCGGCTCGTGTTGACGAACAGCATGGGTGAATCACACCGGGTACCCGGAATCGAGCATGCCGAGGCAACTCTAGGTGTGCAGGTCTGGAAAGACCGGGTCAACGCGCATCGATTGTCTTCCGACACTGACGCCTGGCTGTCACGGGAGATTGGTGAACCCTGCCAACTGGTTTATATCGCCGACGACGAGATTCGCCAGTGCGACCTGGACTATGCGAAAGAGGGTGACAGGACCGGTTTTTCCGACGGCTTCCCGTTGCTGCTGATCTCCGAGGCCTCACTCGCGGAACTCAACAACAGGCTCCCGGAACAGGTTCCCATGATCCGTTTCCGTCCGAATCTCGTTGTTGCTGGCTGCGAGGCCCATGCAGAAGACAACTGGCGTGCAATCCGGATCGGTGGCATCGGTTTCCGGGTGGTCAAACCATGTTCCCGTTGCCCGATTCCGACAGTCAACCCGGAAACAGGCAGGAAGGAGGGGCCGGAACCGCTGAAAACCCTGATGAGCTATCGACGCCGCAATAACAAGGTGTGGTTCGGCCAGAATCTGGTGCATGAGGGTAGGGGGCTGCTCCGGGTTGACGCGGAGGTCAATATCCTCGTGACATGAAGCCGACCTGTTCCCGGGGGCCAGGCAAAGCGGTCATCTACAAATGATCCGCGTCAACAAAAACGGGGCTTTACGCTTGCCGCCTTACTGCCTTTCTGCTCTTATATTCAATAAGAGGAATCAAAAAAAACGGACTGATCAAAAGGTCCATACATCGAGGAGAATCGAGATGTTTCTTAAAGCCAAGTCAAACGACGATCTTGTCGAGGTTCTGTCACTGAGGGACCTGTTTGATCCATTCAACGACAGCATCATCGGCCGTTTCCACGCAGGTGAAGAGCTTCAGGATGCGGAGAAATTCAAAAAAGCCGACCTCAAGTTCCCATCAGGTGAAGAGTTGCCGAAGTGCTGGCTCGATGCGCACTATCGGCTCGACGATCTCCCTTCCTGACATCTTCCTGAATCCGCAGGGGCCATCCGGCTCCTGCAGGGCATCATTGCAACAAAAGCGTCATGATTCGCCGCACTTCGCAGGGAATGTTCCAGAAATTCTCTCCATATCAGTCACTTGTGACTGTCATAAAACTGTCATAATTTAAACTATTCGTGATCTATCACAAGGACTTCGGGCTTTTTCTTCCCTAGTCTTGGCAATTAGTGACTGGATTGCCTGCCACACGTTTCGGTTATTGGATGCATGTTGTCTGAGCCAGTCTCGCCTGCCGGGAAACTGTCGACTATGAAACCAGTCCTCGTTTTCCGGATTACCACTTTCAACAATAACCCGGCTTGACCGCGAGGAATTCCGTGAAAAAAGAACTCGAGAAAATTGCCATGATCGAGGATGCAACCAAGCCTGCCAGAAACGAATTCTTTCGTCTCGGAATGGCATTGCTGTTTATTGTCGGCATCGTGTTGACTCTCATTTCCAGGGAAGGCGAAGTGAGTTTCATGCTTGTGATCGCTGCAATGATCGGTGGTTACATGGCGATGAATATCGGCGCCAACGATGTCGCCAACAACGTAGGGCCAGCTGTTGGTTCGCGTGCGCTGACACTGACCGGGGCTATTTTTATCGCTGCCATTTTTGAGGCATCCGGTGCCCTGATCGCAGGCGGTGATGTTGTTGGCACCATCAAGAAGGGCATCATCGACCCCGCTTTGATCAATGATACAGATATCTTTATCTGGCTCATGATGGCTGCGCTGCTTGCCGGCGCTCTGTGGCTTAACCTCGCGACCGCTATCGGCGCGCCTGTGTCGACCACGCACTCGATCGTTGGGGGCGTCCTCGGTGCCGGTATCGCAGCCGGTGGTTTCGGTATCGCCGACTGGGGGACCATGGGGCAGATCGCTGCAAGCTGGGTCATCTCACCGGTTCTCGGCGGCATCATTGCCGCCACCTTTCTCTACCTCATCAAACGCACCATTACCTACAAGTCCGATATGCTCGATGCCGCAAAACAGATGGTGCCGCTGCTGATCGGTATCATGGCCTGGGCTTTTGGCACTTATCTGGTACTGAAAGGGCTCAAAAAGATCTGGAAGGTTGATATGCCTGTCGCGCTCGCCATCGGTTTCGGCATCGCGGTACTGGTCTACTTGTTGTCACGAAAGGCCCTGACACGGAATGCCGCGGCTTTGGAAAACAACAAGCGCGCAATCAACAAAATGTTCACGATCCCGCTGATCTTCGCTGCGGCACTTCTGAGTTTTGCCCATGGTGCCAATGACGTGGCCAATGCGATCGGTCCCCTGGCAGCGATCAACGACGCTATCACACACGGAGGCATTGCCACGAAAGCCACAATTCCACTCTGGGTGATGATGGTCGGAGCACTCGGTATTTCAATCGGTCTCGCACTCTATGGTCCGAAGCTGATCCGTACTGTGGGCTCAGAGATAACAGAACTCGACCAGACGCGTGCCTTCTGCATCGCGCTTGCTGCGGCAATTACCGTGATAATCGCTACCCAGCTGGGCCTGCCCGTCAGTTCGACACACATCGCTGTCGGTGCTGTCTTTGGTGTCGGTTTCCTGCGTGAATACCTCAAAGCGAATTACGCACGCATCATCGACGAAATCGAGGATCATCACCAGGGCAAGGATCGCAAAGAGGTTGAGGACTTTCTCGAGAATTTTCACAAGGAAACAATCGAGGGCAAACGCCAGATGCTGCAGCAACTGAAGGAACACCGCGCCTTGGCTGATCTCAGCAAGCGCGAGCGCAAGGGGCTGAACAAGATCTATCGCAGGGAGCTGGTCAAGCGTTCCGCCCTGCTGAAAATCGTGGCCGCATGGATCATCACGGTTCCTGTTTCAGGCCTGCTTGCCGCAATTCTGTTCTACACAATCCGCGGGATGATGCTGCCCTGATGAGGGAACACATACATGATGGCGAGAAGAAAGGTTTATTTTTTCCCGGAAGCTAACTGATGCTGCGCAGAATATTGTTGCCGGTCATCTTTGCGATCCTTGCTTACGGTTTCTGGATCAGCCCGGATCTCAAGGATATCGCTGCAGGTGTCGCAATCTTCCTGTTCGGCATGCTCTTTCTGGAACAGGGATTCAAGGCATTTACCGGCGGTACGCTCGAAAACCTTCTCAAGCGCACGACAGACAAACTCTGGAAAAGTCTCAGTTTTGGCGTCATCACGACGTCCCTGATGCAATCCAGTTCACTGGTCTCTGTGATCACCATCTCTTTCCTGAGCGCAGGTCTGATAGGCCTGGCAGCAGGCATCGGTATCATTTTCGGGGCCAATCTCGGTACAACGACCGGCGCCTGGCTGATCGCCGGTTTCGGGCTCAAGGTCAATATCTCGGCCTTCGCCATGCCGATGCTCGTTTTCGGCATCATCCTGGTCTTCCAGTCCTCGAAGGCGCTCAAGGGGGCAGGCTACATCCTCGCGGGACTCGGGTTTCTTTTTCTCGGCATCCACTACATGAAAGAGGGTTTCGAGGCCTTCAAGGATACGATCGATCTCTCTGCCTATGCCATTCCGGGTCTGCGGGGATTACTCATTTTTGCTCTGCTCGGCATCATTGCAACCGTCATCATGCAGTCGAGTCATGCAACGCTGGTTCTCATTATCACGGCACTGGCTGCCGGCCAGATTACCTACGAGAATGCTCTTGCGCTCTCCATCGGCGCCAATGTCGGGACGACGATAACTGCAATCCTCGGAGCAATGGGATCGAATGTTGAAGGACGACGCCTGGCCGGTGCACACCTTGTCTTCAATCTGGTGACTGGTATTGTTGCGATCCTCCTGATCGACCAGTTTCTTGCAATGGTCAACTATCTTTCTGAAAAGGGCGGCATCGCAGAGGATGACTACACCCTGAAACTCGCGGTCTTCCACACG
>JASFFK010000113.1:0-7362 GCA_050124335.1 Chromatiales bacterium
GACCCTACGCACAAGGTGTGAAGAGAGGGAGACAAGATCAGTCACACTTCCGGTTGTTCATCAATGGTAAACACGGGGGTGAGACGAGCGATATTCCAGTCGCCAGGGATGATCACTCGCAACATCAGGACATGATGTCTGAATCTTTACATCCTGTTGTCAAACAATTCCTGAAGTGACAAGCTTTTTACAGCTGAAACAGAAATATAGGTAATAATTCTCTTATCTGCTTGCAAGCTATGGATGAGTGGACAATGTCTTTAATGATACATACCTGCACTGGTTCACACCCCGTCGGGGCAGGAACAGGTCTTCGCAAGGACCTTGCTTCAATACCCTACTCTATCTCTACAACAACGCAGGCATGAACAGCATTGTCGAACTGGATCACGATGAACTGGTCGACGAGGAACTCGACGAGATCCTCGACAGACTGGACAAACTCGAGAGTGTCATTGTGTTACTGGCCGATCGTATGGAAGAGATGAGTCACATCGCAGACAAGCTCGGAGCAATTGCCGAACTGCTCGACACGACAGAGACAGAATGATCCCCTGCCCCGTCGAGGTCAGTGACTACGAGCATCCGGGTCAAAATAATCGCCATCGCACTTCCAGGGGATTTCCCTTGCTTTTTTCGAGTTCTCCCGCACATCTTGCACCACGCCAGTGCCGGTGCACCCCCTGCTGACTGCCCGGGACATCGCTAAACGAAAGATTAGGCCATCCGGGAAATTTTCAGGAAAGCTCTCATGGCATAGGATATGAATCACTGCAGTTGCTACTTCGCTGAAAGGCTGCAACGCAGTATTAACTCCTCCCTGTCCAACAGGAAAACATTTACCCCGCCGTTGGCGGGGTTCTTTTTAGCGTACTCCTGAGACCGCAATCAGTGGGGTCAAAGATCATTTTCTTTCGAAAATAATCACCTGCTCCATCAGTTTAAGAGAGCATGGGTGTTTGCAGGAATTAAAAACCCCGAGGAAGCGGGGTTTTAATTCCGAATGCGCCTTGCGGTAACGGGCACTGATTTTTATCTGGGAGCCGGGGCGGGAGCGTAGCCATAGGGTGCCGGTGGCATTGGAGCCGGAGCGCCATAACCATAAGGAGCCGGCGGCATTGGAGCCGGAGCGCCATAGCCGTAAGGGCCGTAACCGTATGGCGTATTGTAGTTGTAGAAACGGCTGTTGCCGCTGCCGGAGAAGTTCCGCGAGTGGTCTGTCTCGGCATCCGCATCGGCCCTGCCGCTGAAATTCATATTGAACTCACCGGATCCCCTGCCACGCCCTGAACCATCTCCATAACCGTATCCACTCCCGTCGTTGTACCAGTTTGAGTTGCTGTCATCTCCCCCGAATGGCATGAAGTTGTCTGCATGCAGTGTGGTTGCCGTTGCGAGAAGCCCGGCCGCAGCGAGTATCAGTGTAGTTTTCATCAGGAGTCCCGATTGTGTGTTGAATCGTCAGGATAGCCGGTTTGCTGCCAGGATACGAACCCTGATGGTACATCACGGGAGAGAGTGCGAATGAAAAACCATCTGGCAGGGGAAACGGCACAAATAACAGCGCCGGTAATGCTGTATCACAGGTTGAACAATACCCTGTCAAGACCGGTAGTCCCGGGTTGTCCGGAAAGGGTTTTCGGCGATTGCTCATCATCTGCAAAGTGGTTTTTTCAGCCCCCTCGATGTCGGTCACTGTATGCAGATGACATCTCTCACGGAAACCGGGACCCGGCCGAGTCCTCTATCTCTTGCAGCAGTGCACCCCAGCCGGCCTCTTCCTTGTGAGGCGTGAAGCGTTCGCGCAACGAATTACAGGCTTCCTGAAGTGCCGAATAGTAACTGTTATCGGACTCTGCATGCAGCAACCGCTCGCGGAGGGCGTCAGTATCCTGCACCGGGTAGTAGCCGGGATAATCCGCCCCCAGCAGCCCAACGGACCCCTCGATGTCTGACGCGATCACCGGAAGACCGGCCATCACTGCCTCCGAGATCACGTTTGCCCCGCCTTCCATGAGAGAAGGCAAAACCAGCAGGTGCGAGCGAGAATAGACCCGCCGGAGTTCAGCGTGTGGAATCTCGCCGTGCCAGCGATAGCGGGGATTGCGACGCATCTCCTCGCGCGCCGCCCTCGCCCACGCCATATCATGGGCGCCGCCGTAGGCATCCACTCGCAAACGGCTTTCAGGCGGCAGTTCCCGCACCGCCAGCGCCGGGCGCAAGGGATCCTTCTCCTCGCGCAAGTGACCTGCAAAGCAGACGCGAAAACTCCGCTTTGCAGGCTGCCGGTGGCCGCGGGGACGTGCTGACTGCACGATGATGCGCAGCCTGTCATGATATTTTTCAGGCAGGGCATTGCCCAGCAGGTCATGCAAGCCGACAATGTGATCTGCCGCGTCGAGCGAGGCCAGTGTCGTTTCGCGATGAGTATCGATGAAACGATAGGCGTCGGTGCCGGTCACCACGACGACAAGTGCGCGGTCCGGGTGCTCTGTTGCGAACCGGGAGATCGCACCGGCACTGCGCCAGGCATGCAATGCCACCATGATATCCGCCGCTTCGCCCCTGTAGTCAGTGGAGACAGCCACCCGGTGACCGAGTCGGCGGAACAGCGTCGCCCAGCGGTTGGCCGACGCCCTGTTGCCAGCGCGTGAGCCGGGCGGCGCAGGCGTCACCAGCCGGATATTCATGTGACATCCCATGGCATCTTTGCGATCATGCTCGCCACTTTATCGCATCCTCATCCTTTTATGTCACAGTTCCTGATCGACAGTATGGAAGACGCCCGCAGGCGGACACTTCGGCTCATCGACGGACTGGATGCAGCACAGCTGATGGGCCCGAAACTGCCCATCGTCAATCCGCTGCTCTGGGAGATCGGCCACACGGCCTATTTCTACGAGTACTGGATCCTGCGCCACCACCTTGGAGAGGAGCCCGTCATCGACCCGGTGGACAGCCTATACGACTCCATCACCATTGCCCATGACGATCGCTGGGACCTGCCACTGCCGGGACTGGATGACACCCTGGCCTACATGCGCGAGGTGCACGACCGGGTGCGTCGCCACGTCGAGCAGGACGATCCGGATCCGAAACGGGACTACCTGCTCGAGTACGCCATCTACCACGAGGACATGCATACCGAAGCCTTCACCTATACACGCCAGACGCTGGGGTATCCGGCACCGGCAATCGGTCACGTGCCTGAAGAACGCATGCATGGCCGACTCGAAGGCGATGCGGTGATTCCCGGCGGAATATTCATGCTCGGTGCCAGCGAACAGGACGGCTTCGTGTTCGACAACGAGAAGTGGGCCCATCCCGTCGAGGTACGGCCTTTCGCTATCGCCCGTGCTGCCGTCAGCAACGCAGAATTTGCAGCCTTCGTGGATGATGGCGGTTACAGGGAACCCGCATACTGGGACGAAGAGGGACTCGCCTGGCTCAAGGACTCCGGCCTTGCGTGCCCGCGCTACTGGCGGCGCGGCAAAAGCGGCTGGGAGATGCGGCGCTTCGATCGCTGGGAACCCCTGCCCGGAGATGCTGCCGTGATTCATGTCTGCTGGCACGAAGCGCAGGCTTACTGTCGCTGGGCAGACCGGCGTCTGCCGACCGAGCTGGAGTGGGAAGTCGCGGCGGCCGGGCAGCCGGATACCAGCGGCAACCTCTCCGGAACCACTCGCCACTACCCCTGGGGCGACGAGAAGCCGGCCCCGCACCTTGCGAACCTGGAAGGCAGCGCGCTCGGTACCATTGCCGTCGGAGCATTGCCCGAGGGCGACAGCGCTTTCGGTTGCCGCCAGATGATCGGCAATACCTGGGAGTGGACAGAGGATACCTTTGGCCCCTACCCGGGCTTTACGCCCGACATGTATGCAGATTATTCACAGCCCTTGTTCGGCATCACGAAAGTCCTGCGCGGTGGCGCCTGGACCACGCGCGGACGCATGATTCGCAACACGTGGCGCACCTATTACGGACCGGAGCGCAACGATGTCTTCGCCGGCTTTCGCACCTGCGCACGCTGATCGGGAGAGGCGAAGCGACGTGACCAGAGCAACCGTCAGTTTCCATGACCTGCACCCGAGTGCCGATGACCTGGCTTCGGATGTTCTAGCCGGTTTCTCCCGGCCTCAAAAATCGATTCCGCCAAAGTACTTTTATGACACCGAGGGATCACATCTCTTCGACGCGATCACCGAGCTGCCGGAGTACTATCCCACCCGAACCGAAACGGCCATGTTGCGCAAGTATGCCGACGAGATTGCACTAAAAGCAGGCACCGGGCATCTGCTCGTGGAACCCGGCAGCGGCAGCTGCGGCAAGGCGCGCATTCTGTTCGAGGGATTGCAGCCCTGCGCCTACGTGCCGATGGACATCTCCGGCGACCACCTTCGCGTGGCCGCTGAAGCGGTTGCCGCCGAATACCCCTGGCTTGAAGTGCACGCCGCCTGCACCGATTTCACGCGCCTCATGACCTTGCCGCCGAGCAGTCCCGAGGGCCGACGACTCGCCTTCTTCCCCGGGTCGAGTATCGGCAACTTCGATCCTGACAGGGCTGTCGACTTTCTGCGCATGATTGCCGGCATGGTCGGACCTGGCGGACAGTTGCTGATCGGTGTCGATCTCAAGAAGGAGAAGCGGATCCTGGAGGCAGCCTACAACGATGCGCAGGGCATCACGGCGGCCTTCAACCTGAACCTGCTCATACGGATCAACCGTGAACTGGGCGCCGATTTCGACCTGGCGCAGTGGCGTCACAGGGCGTTTTACAACGAAGCAGAAGGCCGTATCGAAATGCACCTGGTCTCGCGCGTGGACCAGCTGGTGCGTCTGGCCGGGCATACCTTCGAGTTTGCAGAGGGCGAAACCATCCATACCGAGAACTCTTACAAATACAGCGTGGAGGAGTTCCGCAACCTCGCGGCGAGAGCCGGCTTCACGACCGACACAGTCTGGACGGACGATGACAATCTCTTCAGTCTTCACCTTCTGCAGACGGGAGTTTCCGATGAAAACTGACACGCCTGTTCTCAAGGACATCGTGCTTGTCGGCGGCGGTCATGCGCACGTCTCCGTGCTGCGCATGTTCGGTATGAAACCCATACCCGGTGTGCGACTGACGGTTATTACGCGCGATATCCACACGCCCTATTCAGGCATGTTGCCCGGCTATGTCGCCGGTCACTATGACTATGACGAAGTGCATATCGACCTGGGGCCCCTGGCGCGTTTCGCCGGTGCGCGTCTCTACCATGGCGAGGTCGACGGCATCGACCCGAACGAGCAGCTGGTGCATGTTCCGGGGCGCCCTCCCGTGCATTATGACCTGCTCTCGATCAACACGGGCTCGCGGCCAAGAACCATCGACGTACCGGGTGCGCTGGAACATGCCTTTCCGGTCAAGCCGATCGACAAATGGCTGCGCGACTGGGAGGCATTGCAGACCAGGGTGCTGCAGAGCCAGGGGGACTTTCGCATTGCTGTCATCGGCGGTGGTGCCGGCGGCGTGGAGCTGGCGCTTTCCACGCAGCATCGTCTCAGAGGCCTGTTACGCGCACAGGCTGATGATGTTTCGCGCCTGCACTACATGCTGTTGACAGACGGACCTGAGATTCTTCCCACCCACAATGCCGGCGTTCGAAGACGTTTCATGCGCGTGCTGGGTGAGCGCGGTATCGAGGTGCAAACCGGCGGCAAGGTGGTGGAAGTCGAGGCCGACGGCGTGCGTCTCGAAAATGGAGAGTTCCGGTCCGCCGATGCCGTGCTCTGGGTGACCATGGCTGCAGCGCCCGAGTGGCCAGCAAAATCGGGACTGGCTGTCGACGATGAGGGCTTCATCGCAGTCGACCGTGCACTGCGGTCAAAGTCCCATCCGGAGATATTCGCCGCCGGCGATATCGCCTCCCTGCCCGACCCGCGTCCAAAGTCGGGCGTCTTCGCCGTGCGCCAGGGCCCCGTGCTGACACAGAACCTGCGTCGCGCCCTTGCCGGACGTCCATTGAAGCCTTACAGGCCGCAAAAAAACTTCCTCGGCCTCATCAGCACCGGTGACCCCTATGCGATTGCCTCACGCGGCAACTGGTCCTGGGAAGGCAAGCTGCTGTGGAAGTGGAAGGACTGGATCGACCGCCGCTTCATGCAGCGGTTCAACGAATTACCCGGGATGCCCGGTGAAACAGGTCCTGATATCAGCGGCATTGCCGACAAGGAAGCGATTCGCGAGCTTTCGACGCTTGCCATGCGCTGCGGCGGCTGCGGCGCAAAGGTCGGCAGCACCGTGCTGAGCCGCGTCATCAACCGGTTGCCGCCGCAACGCCGCGACGACGTTCTCATCGGCCTCGACTCCCCCGATGACGCGGCAGCCTTCGAAGTCCCGCCGGGCAAGCTGATGGTGCAAAGCGTCGACTACTTCCGTGCTTTCATCGACGACCCCTACACGTTCGGCCGCATCGCGGCCAACCATGCGCTCGGCGACATTTTTGCCATGGGTGCCGAGGCACAGTCGGCACTGGCGATCGCGACCGTGCCTTACGGACGCGAGCAGATTGTCGAACAGACGCTGGCCGACGTCCTGAGCGGCGCGCTGGATACGCTGGCGCCGACAGGCGCTGTGCTCGCAGGCGGCCATTCGAGTGAGGGTGCCGAGCTCGCGTTCGGCCTGACGGTCAACGGGTTGATCGCCAGGGACGCGCTTCTGCGCAAGGGCGGCATGCAGGCCGGCGACGTCCTGATCCTGACCAAGCCGATTGGCACCGGAACACTCTTCGCGGCCGATATGCGAGGCAAGGCCAGGGGACGCTGGGTGGACGGTGCGATCCAGTCCATGCTTGTCTCAAGCCAGGCAGCTGCTGCTGCGCTCTACCGGCATGGTGCGACGGCGTGCACCGATGTCACAGGCTTCGGCCTGCTCGGCCACCTGGTCGAGATGACGCGCGCCTCCAGTACAGACGTGCGGCTCGAACTGAATGCCGTTCCCCTGCTCGACGGGGCTGAAGAGACTGTTGCCGCCGGCATCCTCTCCTCTCTGCAGCCGCAGAACGTACGCCTGCGCCGGGCCGTGCGCGATCCGGATGCCCTGAGTGACCATCCACGTTATCCCCTGCTATTCGACCCTCAGACGGCCGGTGGCCTGCTGGCTTCCGTTCCGGCGGACCGGGCAGCCGGGTGCGTGGAGGAGTTGCATGGCCTGGGTTACACGCAAGCCGTCATCATCGGCTGTGTCGAGCCCCACTCCAGTGAGGAAGCACCGATACAGGTTGTAGCTTGAATTTGAGTATCAGGGAATCACACAGAACTCCGCGCCTGGCCCTCAGGTACGCCTGTCCATACCCTTGTGAGCATGATGACGGACTATGC
>JASFFK010000114.1:0-7336 GCA_050124335.1 Chromatiales bacterium
AGCGCGCCGCATACTCGAGACGGGATCCCGCAAACAGCAGTTGTTGCCGAGGATTCATCTTGTCGGCACGCATGCCGGTCATGAGATTCCCGTAGTGGTCGATATAGACGATACGAGCAAGGTCTTCGGGACAATTGTTGACTGCGAGTTTGTCGATCGGCTCCAGCGCCACGAAGCGGGCAGTAGCCAGTTTTCCAGCGACAGGAGCGAAAAGGTCCCGAGCGTGGAATGTTGCCGACATCCGGGCGGGACGGTAGTTGATGCTGTACAACCTGGCCACCGGATCATGGCTGATCAGCGGTGCAAAGAGGCCGTTATCAGGCCCCACGAACCACCGGGCGCCGCTCTGCACAACGACTGGCTGGCGTTCACCACCGACACCCGGATCGATGACTGCCAGAAATACCCCCGGCCCCATGCGTCCAGCGAGCGCTGCGAGCAGATACCCTGCCTCTAACGGAGCGAATGCCGGTGCATCCGTGACAAGGTGCATGACCCTGATACCCGGATCTGTGCGAAAGAGTTGCTCCTCGACCTGCCCGAGATAAGGCCCCGTATTGCCGAAATCCGTGAATGTGAAGAGTGGTAGCGGGTGCATGACACTATCCTGACGGCTACACGGAGCAGACAGCCGCCCCGGCAGCCTCGCGCTAGTCTGCGTACCAGCTGATCTCGACGTTCTGCCTTCCCCACTGAAGCGCCTTGCGGCGATCAGTGCCCATGTAGATATCGATTTTATTCGACCAGCGACTGGGCATCCTGTCCAGGACGCGGTAGGTCCCGGGAAGCCCCTTGATCTTGACGCGCGTGTTGCGCGTCAGGCCCATGGCGAGGAGGTCACTGGAAACGGCGATGGCTTTCATGCCGGGTTCCAGGGTATCCCCCCAGGCAGCCTCGTTCGGGCGCGAATCGGTCTGCGCCGGCAAGGAGTTGTATGCTGTTGCCGTCACCTTGCGTGTGCGAAGTTCGCCCTCGCCGCTGAAGCGCTCGTCGAAATCGACATCTGCTTGCTGTCCGGCACGGACGCTCTTGTCTGATGTTGCAGTGTCGCGCACCGCTGCATCACCACCGGCACAGGCCTGAAGCAAGCTCGCAATCAGCAGCAGCACCGGAAGCCGGGCAATCAATCTGAAATCCATCGTTGATTCAGTATCTTGCGATGAAAAAACCTGTGCATGATACCCCGAAACCGGGTGCTGCACCATTGGATCCTTTAATGATTGCGATTCTCAATGCCGTGCTGAACCGCCTGAGGCACAGGCTGGAAGAGTCGCGCGCGTGTGAAGGCCGGGCCTTCAGTCGTTTTCGCCAAGCTCTGGATCCCAGCCCTTTTCACGCGCTCTTTTGACGGCTTCATCATAGATCCGCCTGTGCCTCTCCCCGAGATCCTCGGGAAGGTTCGAGACCATGTGACCATACTTCTCCCACTCCCTGTGGACAGTTTCATAGAGACCATTGATGCGCTGCACCGACCATCCCTCGCAGGTCTCTGTCTCGGGCAGCAGGCCAAAAACCCAGGCATCGCGGATGATGTTTCCAGTCGGGTTCATCGCGCCGAGAGGATCCTTGTCGATCCCCATGTAAGTCTTGTTTCTCATGCCAGCCTGTCTGCGATTCGAGTCATTGGCGAAGTGTAGCAAAGCCGCTGTCAGTCATGGTCTACGAAGTTCCAGCACCCTTGCCTGCTGTCCGGAAACTCGCCAGCGCAGATCGAAATCCTCGAGGCGGAATCCGTATTCGCCCTCTTCGCCGCTCCTGTAGGCCGGACGGGGGTCTGTCTCGATACAGGCAATGATGAGTTCGCGAAGTCGGATACCATCCTGTCGGGCCTGCAGTTGCTCTTCGGCTCGCTGTGAAAAGGTCACCTGCAATCTTGCAGCAGGCGGACCTGAAGCGAAGCCATCTTTCGCATCGGCCAGCGCATCCGAGTAGGGAATATAGGGCTTGATATCAAGTATCGGTGTTCCGTCCAGCAGATCGACGCCTGATACATCGAGGCTCGTCTCGTACACCTGCTCCAGCCTGACAGCAGAGAGACCGATCGGATTTGGGCGAAAAGGAGAGCGGCTGGCGAAAACACCGACCTTCCTGTTTCCGCCAAGGCGGGGCGGTCTCACAAGCGGCTTCCACTCCCCTTCCGGTACGGCGTGAAACTTCCAGATCAGCCAGACATGCGAGAAGCCTTCGAGCCCGTTGAAGACGCCGGGCTTGTTGAAAGGTGACAGCAATTCAACCCTGCCTGTCGCGTTCTCGACCAGCCCCGCCTGGCGCGGAATGCCGAATTTCTCCCTGAAGGGCGTCTGGATGATGGCGACAGGTCTCATGCCGTGAAGATAGCAGTCGAAGGCAATGTATGTGCACGCACCAACAGTCCTGCGGATCTAAGTGCCTAAGGCAGTACGCTCTCCGGCAGTACGTGAGCCATAGCCAGTACGAACACCAGTGCACTGGAAGCCAAGCCGATCGTGAAGATGGTGTAGGAGAAGCGCAACCAGCGGAATTTGACACTCAGGCCATAACCGAGACCGTAGATGTGGCGTGCGATGTGACTATGTATCGTTTCCGCGTCATTGAGAACACGCTTCATTTCACTCACATAGTCATCCGGGTCCATGTTCATGTAGTGCTTGAAATAGATGATGCTCGACTTGTCGCTCTTGAGATCCTCGATCGTATCCTCATCGGAAAGATGCATCTTCGGCTTGACGGCCATGACGGCGCACCCAATGGAGAGGATCGCTGTCAACAGGATCAGCGTGAAAGGATAGATCAGCGCCGGATTGCTCTGCATGACAAAGCCGCCCGCCGTCACGATCACCGTGAGGATGAAGCCGTTGACGGAAATCATGATGTTTGCCTTGTTGTCGGCGATCGAGGTGAGATCGAGATTGCTTCTGACGGCGTTGCGGAATAGCGTCTCGGTGCTGCGCGCGGCGCTTTTTTCCTTTTCCTTTTCCTTTTTCTTCTTGCCTGCCCTGCCACCCTCGGGTGTCAGCGAATCAGCAGACGTAATGAGTACCTCTTCCGGAGGAAGCTGTATCTCATCCTCATCACGCATCGAATATGATTTTCCGGTCAAGTCAAAACGTCCTCTTGAATATTGAGCTGATTTGAACAGATGCGTGCAGTTTCGACAAGTAGAAAGGGCAATGGCCGGCCGCCGGGCCAGCCTGCCCTGGTGTCACCTTACTGCGGTTCGATCAGAGGACGCGCCTGCTTGAGGTAAACGGCCCGTTCGCGCGTATTCTCCTCGTCGACCTTGAACTCGAGATCGAGTGCAAAGTTATCATCACCGTTCATGATCTCGCGAAAATGCAATTGCGCCCTGTTGCAGAGCAATGTCAGGTCGCGCAGTTCCTCGTCGGTCATGACGTTACCAATGCTTGCCGCCTTGAGCTCATCTGCCGAAAGCACACGGGCACCGTCTGCCGAGAGATTGGAACGACGAACGATCGTGATCTTGTACTGCGACTTGTCGAGCGGCGCGTCACCGTTGAACTCGACGAGAATCTGCTCCGCCAGCGCGCCGTCCTCCGGGTTGGCGACACTGTAGGTGTTGCCGCGCTGCGCCTCGATGGAGAACGCCGGCCCCTTCGCCATGTCATAGATGTCCTTGGTAACGATGACGCCATCGACCTTCTCGTCGGGATAGTTCGGGTTGACCTGGATGCCCATGTAGACATCCTTGTGCGGGATGCCGAAATAGGCACGCTCATCGAAGGCACGCTGGTTCCACACTGATGCCCAGACAGTTGCCAGCGTATCCTTGAGTTCCTTGATCTTGCCCTTGCGGCTGCGCTCCTCGCCGTTCTTCTTGTGCGGCTTGTACCCCTTGGAATCGTAGAGCCCTGCACCGTTGAAGTTGGGCAGGTCCTCGGAGTTTGTCGAGCTGCGCAGCTTCATGGTGTGCTTGCTGCCGTCAGGCAGAAGGAAAGTGTCAAAGGTATCGATGAGTTCGTTGAGGAATTCCTCGTTGAACCAGGCATCCTTGTCGAAAAAGAGCTCGCGCAACTCCCGCAACTGGTCCGCACGGTACTTGCCCGCATCCACCTGCTGCATCTTCGGATCAGCAAGGATGGCAGTGATCTTGTCACGGATCGGCGGGTTGTTCTGAACGAACTCGTAGTAGTAGAAGAACGGAATACCCATGCCCTCGCGGACAACGGTTCGTTCTGGCGTGTTGAGCAGGTTCGCGAGCTCGGCGTAGTTGGCGGCCTTGGAACCGACATCCTTGAAATTCTTCCAGCTCATGCTGCGTGTCGGCAGCACGCTCCTTGTGTCGAGATCGGCGACGAGCTCGATGGTCGCCGGCCTGAAGGTCGCATCGGCCGCATCCACCTCGCCGAGACAGTTCCGGCGACAGAGCTTCTCCATCTCACCCTCGAGGCCTGCTGCGGCAAGATTGTCTGTATCCACCTTCCTGAAGACGACCGTGCCACTCGAAGCCTCGGCTTTCATGTAGACACAGTTATCGTTCTCGAATCCCTTGAGGAAGTCGTTCTGCCAGTTCCCGAGACCCTGGCCACTGACATCGAGATTCGGCGTGCCGCGGTTCTTGGACTTGATCTGGATATGACCCAGACGAGGCTGTTTGGCAAGGGTGATGGTACCGGCGACCGTCGTCAGATCGGTCGGTATTGATTCGAACACGGGAATCTGTGCACGGGAGAGCGCTTCGTCGTTCTTCTGCTCGAGATCCTCGCGCGTAATGAAGGCAAGGCGGCCACAGGTCATACCGCTGTTGAGTACCTTGATACCGCTACCGGCTGCGTCAGTCTGTCCGGCAGTCTGCGTGGCACGAGAGTGAGGATAGGTGTCGAGCAGGAAGAAGAGCGTGGAGGCACCTTCCGATGTCTTGATGGTGTTATCACCGAAGTACTCGATTTTCTGCTTTGATTTCTTGTCAGGCTGGACGGCTTCCCACAGGGCGAGCGTATCGGCAAACACCGTGTTGACATTACCGATAACACTTCCGAGGAGGTCCTGTTCATCGAGTGCGGCGAGTGCACCGCCGAAGCCCCCGGCCTCTCCCGTGGCCTGCAGCATACTGTCACGCTGCGCCTGCGTGAGCAGCCCTTCGGCATACATGACATTCAGCAGAGACTGGATCATCGCGACAGACTGCATCTTGTGCTGGCTCTTGCTCCAGACGCCTATCGCATTGCTGCCCATTTTGACGACAGGGAAAATCCGGACCTTCTCGCGCTTGTCGAGCTTCAGCATGTCGAGGTTTTCACGCAAGGCAGCAAGCTTCTCCGAGAAGGCCAGCATGAGCGCGGAGTCATCCGGGGTGCTTTCGAGTCGCCTGATGATGTCGAGCATCTCTTCCTGGCCCGGGATCCTGGCAGCTTCGCGACCAATTTTCTTCCATGAAATTTCAAAATATTTCTTCAGCTTGCTGCGGACTGTGAGCAGGAAGACCTTCCTGCTTGGACCGAAATCACGGTTGTAGGTCGGATGAATCTCGTTCAGGTAGTCATCGAGCATTGGCACGACATCCGGCGTGAGCTGGTTGTGAATCCTGTTGCGTATCTTGTGAAGGGCGTCAATTTTTTCCCTGTGATCAGGCTTTACCCTCCCGTGGTCATCGGAATAGTAGGATTTCAGGTAGTCATAGGAGACAGCGATTTTCTGCCTGACTTTCTCGAGCTCCGCAGAGGCCAGCAAGGGGCTCTTCTGGGCCAGCAGGTAGATTGGAAGATAATCCAGCTCATCCTGCATAAAGTACAGGTAGAAGCTCATGAATTCGCGTGCGTACTTCTCCTCGAATTCAGAGCCGGCAATTCCACGGGACAGGAATCCCCGGGTCAGTTGCGTCTCGGGGAACTGTTCTATGAAGTGTTTCTCGACGACCCAGTTGAGCACCATCTTTCTGGCTTTCGGAAAGACTTCATCACCAACAGCATAAAGCTTCTCCATGGGCATGTCGTGATTTGCCGACGGGTCCTTGTAGACAAAATCGTTGAAGAGCTGATAGAGGTTGGGGCTGAAAAGATTCCCTGTATAAAGACCGAATCTGTCAGCCAGCTCGCTTGCAGGCTCATTGCGTAACGCCGCCTGGAAAACGAGCCCTCCTTCCGGCATGCGCCCGCTGCGGACTGTCGTCCGGTTGTACTTTCCCTGCAGGACATTGAGTCCGAATGCACCCTTGCGCGACTGGTTTATCTGGTCGAATAGCGCGCGGGCTTCTGCGAGCTGTTCGCCCTCCGGGACCTCGGCCTTCGCGACCATTGTGAGTGCCCACAGGAAAACAGCAGCAAGTCGAACAAGATTTCTTGCCAGAGAGGATGTCGCGATCATTTACTAGCCAAGACCTTGAGGAGCTGGTTCTTTTCGTTGAGGAATGCCGCTTCTCCACAGGCTTCCTTGTCGGAGAAGGGTGCACAGCCACGAACGCGTCCGAAGAGACGAACGAACTGCTTCGACGGGCTGCTGTTGGGCATCGCCTTCTGTCCCTCCTTGCTGATCATGAAATTTCCGCTAGTCGAGATCTTGAGTGGACGGTAGAACTGGATCTTGTCGCGCTCATAGGTCTGTTCGAAGTAAGGGAAATCACCTTCGACTACTTTCGAGATAGTGCGCTTTTTCCGGAAATCCTGCTTGCTGAAGTAGGAGATACTGGGATCGTGGATAGTGATGCTATTCTCGCCATAGGTGAAGACATCCTTAGCGCCAAGCAGGTTCTGGTAAAACTTCTCGGTACCGCGTACATCGACTTCCAGATTGGCACCTTCGCGCTTGCCGGCCCAGCTTGTTCCCCTGGCATTGTAGGAGATGTAGTAGTTCACGCCCATGACCTCGAGCCGACCATCACCGTTGATATCGAAGAGATCGAAATCCTTCGGATCGTTGCCGAAATAGTAGACCTGTGTCGCCCTTGTATTCTCGACAGGAAAGATATTCCTGATCTCCCAGGCGTGTCCTGCCGCCATCCTGTTGCAACCGCGTGAAACGCGGCCGCGCTTGACCGCCCAGAAATGTGCGTGATGCTCGGGGATACTGAGCGACTCCTTGACCGACTTGGGTACCGCGGCGAAACGCACGGCAGGATTATGAAAGCCATTGCCGAGTCCCTCGTAATCCATCTTCGGAATCATGCCGTAGTAGAACTCGCTGCGCATGTTGTCGAACTCGTGGTATTTCCTGGACAGGAACTGCCAGAGACCGGGGGTCGCATAGGTGTTGATGACGTTGCCATGCCTGTCGCGGGTGGTGCCTTTAATGGAACCGATTGGATAGATGGCAGTGAATTCATGATAAGTCAGCCTGCAAGCACCGCCTTCCCCGCAATGGAGTGCCGGCACAAGCTGTCCGTCGCCATTGAGCACATTGAAAT
>JASFFK010000115.1:0-7214 GCA_050124335.1 Chromatiales bacterium
TTTGGCTGGAAGGGCAACGAGATGACCAAGGTCGACCGTGACATCATGGTGCTGGCGAATCCGGAGATTGCGAACCTGCCGAACTGGGTGATTGCGATCGTGGTCGCCGGTGGTCTGGCGGCGGCGCTGTCGACGGCGGCGGGTCTGTTGCTGGCGATTGCGTCGGCGATCTCGCATGACCTGCTGAAGGGCATCTTCATGCCGCGTATCTCGGAGAAGGCCGAGCTCATGGCCTCGCGGATTGCGATGGCGGCGGCGATCGCGGGGGCGGGCTATCTGGGCCTGAATCCACCCGGGTTTGCGGCCGGGACGGTGGCGCTGGCGTTTGGTCTGGCGGCGTCATCGATCTTCCCGGCGCTGATGATGGGCATCTTCTCGAAGAAGATGAACCGGGCCGGAGCGATCGCGGGCATGCTGTCGGGTATCGGCATCACGCTGTTCTACGTCTTCCAGCACAAGGGCATCTTCTTCATACCGGAGTGGAAGTACCTGGAAGGCCTGGGCAGCAACTGGATCCTCGGGATCGAGCCGAATGCCTTCGGCGCCATCGGCGCGGTGGTCAACTTCGTGGTGGCCTTCGTGGTGGCGAAGCTGACCGCACCGCCTCCGGAGCATATCCAGCACCTGGTCGAGGACATCCGTGTCCCGGCAGGCGCCGGCGAGGCCGTGGATCACTGATCCCCTGCCTGCTCCGTCAAAGCCCCGCTTCGCGGGGCTTTTTTTGTGCCCGCAAGGATGACATATGCAATCTGTCTGACAGTTGCAGTGATATGCAGGGGAGCGGTGATCATCAGTATCGAGAGCTGTATAGTGAGGCATGAATGAGTCGTTCCATGCAAGAGCGCCCCGGACCAATGAGAGCTGGATTGAGAAGTCGCATTTTATTCCTCCTTGCAGTCGCGATAGTGCTGCAATTCCCTCGCATAACTGCGGGTAAGGAAACAGATGGAACGGCGGCTATACGGGTGGTGTTCGACAATGTCGTGATCGACGAACGCCTGCAGTCTTCATGGGGATTTGCCGCAGTCATCGAAACACCGGGCACGAACATTCTCTTTGATACCGGCAGGGATGGACGCATACTGCTATCCAACATGCGGCAGATGCGGGTTGCTCCTCGCATGATCGATCTGATCTTTCTTTCTCATGCGCATGGTGATCACAGCGGCGGACTGGATGCAGTGTTGACCGAAAAACCGGAACTGCCGGTCTATCTCTCTTCTTCCACGCTGGGGGTGATTCGGCATCGCCTGCCCCCCGGAACCAGGATCATTGAGATGTCTGCGCCAACGCAGATCACCACGAACATCCACTCGTCCGGGGAAATGGGATCAGCGCCGGCAGAACAGGCGCTGGTAATCGAAACGGTCGAGGGGCTTGTGATTGTTACCGGCTGTGCACACCCGGGGGTCGCGCTGATCGCGGAAAAAGCCAAAGCGCAGTACGACAGTGAAATCTACATGCTGGCAGGCGGATTCCACCTTTTCAGGGCAAAAGAGAATACTGTGCGTGATGTGATCGCACGGCTCAAAGCACTCGGCGTCAGGAAGGTGGCACCCGGCCACTGTACCGGCAAGCGAGCCATGCAGCTCTTCAGGGAGGCATGGGGAGAGGATTTTATCGAAGGCGGTCTCGGTGCGGTGATACCGCTACCGCCACTTGCCGGAGAGCGCTGACGGCGGCCGATAATTCGGCACTATCCTGCAAGAGTGTCTCATCACCCTCATCTTCGCAGAGGCCTGTCACCTGCTTCCAGAGCCCGGTGAAATGGCGTCTGAAACTGTCCCCGGAGGCAGCAGGATATTCTTTGCAGGGCCCGAAAGTTTTCCCCGTTTTACGCCGCAATTGGCAATCGGTAATCAATATGCCGGCAAGGGTCAGACATGGTGGTGCCACTGATCAGCTGTCATACAGTCCGTCGCGCAGGGAATCATCAGGATCTGTTATTGGTCACTTCCGACGTCAGCCGACAAGGTTTTTTTCAATGTTTCTGCGCGCTTTCTGATTTTTGAGCGTGTTGTGTTGTCGAGTCTGTTGAGCATGCGCCACTGCATACCGGCTCTCGGGTGATTGATGAACCGTTTCTCGTGACGCATAAGAAAGTCCCAGTAGAGTGTCGTGAAAGGGCATGCCTCGTCACCTGTCGATTGATCGGGCCTGTAGCGGCAACCTTCGCAGTAGTTACTCATGCGTTGGATATAACGCCCGGATGCCGCGTAGGGTTTGGAAGCAAGCAGGCCTCCGTCAGCATGTTGCGACATGCCCATCGTGTTGGGGGCCTCGACCCACTCGACGGCGTCGACATAGACTGCGAGGTACCACTCGTGAATTTCGCGCGGCCGAACACCAAGCAGCATGGCAAAGAGCCCTGTGACCATAAGCCTCTGGATGTGATGGGCATAACCATATTCCAGTGTCTGGGTGATGACCCGGCGCATGCACGCCATCTCCGTTTCACCGGTCCAGTAGAACCCCGGGAGAGCTGTCCGGGCATCGAGTGTATTCTTCTCAAGATACTCCGGCATCTCGCTCCAGTAGATGCCGCGCACATATTCCCGCCAGCCGAGGATCTGGCGAACGAATCCCTCCACCGAGGCGATTGGTGCATGACCCGACCTCCAGGCGTCAACAGCCGCCTCGATGACCTCGCGCGCCGAGAGCAACTTGAGATTCAGCGAGGAAGCAATGCCGGAATGGTAGAGAAGTGGCTCCCGATCCCACATCGCATCCTGGAAGGGGCCGAAAGCAGGCAGGCGTCGGTCGATAAAGTCCTCGAGCTGTGAAAGGGCCTGCTCGCGTGTCACTGGCCAGATGAAATGCGCAAGTGAACCCGGATTTTCCGGAAAGAGCTTCTCAACATCATCGATGGCAGATTGTGTCGTGCTGTCAATACTGAACTCCGGCCATGCAGGGAGGTGTGCCGGTCCCTGTTTTCCGAAGTGCTTCCTGTTGTTGCGATCGAAATTCCAGCTTCCACCGGCTGGTTTGCCATCTTCCATGAGGAAGCCATAGCGCTTTCGCATGTGGCGATAGAAGTGCTCCATGACCAGTGTCTTGCGTCCTTTCCTCCATTGCCGGAATTCGTCGATGCTGCACAGAAACTGGTTATCAGGCAGTACATCAAGTTCAACGCCATGCTGATCGCAAACGGCAGTGATCTCTTCCTGGACGCCATACTCGCCAGCTTGTGTCATGACCAGTCTGGAACTTCCTGTTTTGTGGATGACCGAGGCGAGCGATGTGGTGAAGCTCTCGGCATCCTCGTCATCGATTGTCCTGTACTCGACCCTGAACCCCTCTGTTTCGAGCCAGCTGGCATGATGACGCATTGCGGACAGGAACAGTGTCGTCCGTGCCTTGTGGGACCAGACGCGTTGCGATTCATTGTGCACCTCAAGCATGACAACAATATCCCGGCTCTTGTCGGCAGCCAGCAGGGCAGGGGACTGGCGATCGAGCTGATCGCCAAGCACAAGAATCAGTTTTCGGGCGCTCACGCTTGCTTCCGGCTGTGAATGCGACGCTCGCGACCAGAGCGAACATCGTCACAGATTTTTTTTCTGTACTTGCGCAATGGCCCAGGTTTGGTGATATGGAGAGGCGACACCGCAACATGTCCGTGCGAACTGATCAGCACTTTATGCTCTTCACTGCACAGATTGCATATTGACCAGACGGGCAGGATCATGCTGCGTTTCCGGGTTCGGCTCTCTCTGTCGAATCGAGATAAGGGCGTGCCAGCTCGGCGATGTCCAGTGAGGCACGCAACCGGGAGAGCAGCATGTAAAGTCCTCCGAGTTTCCGATGAAGGAAGAGGATGTGCATCGGGGGCATCCTGCTATATCTGCTCTCAAGGCGCATCTGCTTGACCTGTTCGCCCATCTCGCGTGCCAGGTCTGAATTGCCGAAGTGAAAGGGCCCTGCAGTACGCAGCGGTTGTGTCGCTGTGCGCAGAAGAAGGAGCACGCTGCGGGCATAACCGTGTGGGTCATCGTTGCCGAGGTATCCGACCCTTGCGGCGGCATCCAGTATGAGCTCATCGTTATTTGCTGCACAGGCGTTGAGTAGCATGCGCATGTCAATGCGCTGTTGTTTGTCATGTTCCCTTGCGGCACCGAAATCGAGAAGCTGGATTCTCCCGGTTTCGTGCTCGTATAGATAGTTGGCGAAGTTGGGGTCCGTCTGCACCAGCCCCCAGTCGAAGACTTCCCTGAAGGCAAGTTCCGTCAGGTGACGGGCCGCATCGTTACGTTTGGCACTCTCCAGGTTCTCGATCGTTTCGATGGGCTTTCCATGCAGATAGTCCATCGTCAGGACACGCCGGGAGCTCAGTTCACCGATAACGCCCGGTACTGTGAACCTCTGGTCCTGTTCCAGGTGTGCATGAAAGCGCCGCAACAGTTCCGCTTCGTGTTCATAATCAGCCTCGTGATGAAGCTGATGCCGGGCCTCGTCCAGCAGGGGATCGAGATCGATACCGTCCGGGAGCATTCCCGACAGTTTCAGGAGCATACCAACGTTGCGAATGTCACTATCGATGCTTCTCTCGATACCCGGGTACTGCAGCTTGATGGCGACTTCGCGTCCGTCCCTGAGTGTTGCCCTGTGCACCTGGCCTATCGATGCCGCCGCGACTGGTTTGAAATCAAAGCGCTTGAAGGCTTCTTTCCACTGTTTGCCGAGCGAATCGTCGAGTACCTGTGCGACCTGTCCGAGTGGCATGCGATGGGCATTCTCGCGCAGTCTCGTGAGTATCTCGCTGAGTTGCGGTGGCAGAATCTGCCCGCTGTCCATGGAGAGCAGCTGGCCCATCTTCATGGCCGCACCGCGCATCTCGGAGAGCCTGTCGGCCAGCCGTCTGGCATTGGCGGGTGTCAGCAACATATCTCCGATTGCAGGCCGGTTGCCTCTTGCCAGCTGGCGAGCGCCTTCAGTGACCATGCCGCCCACCATGCCGCCTGCAAGACGCCCGAGTTGTGAAAAGCGGCCAAGGCGAGAGGAGGGTATGCGTCTTTCTTTTGTCATGGCTGCTGCCTGTCAGAGGTAACGGAACAGGCTCCGTCTGCGCATTGACGCTTGAGACGCCAGCGTGCGAATCCGTCATAGGCCTTGTCGATCAACGGCAAGAGCCCGAAACGACGGATGAGCATTGACAGCAGTCGCCAGCCGGGAAAGTGTGACCACAGTTCGGCAAAGGCATAGGCGCCTGTCTGCCAGTGACCGCGGCTGTCCCTCACGTGAAATCGCTGCATGGCATCGTCGTGCGGGATGCCAAAAAGAGAGTCCGTGTCCGTTTCGCGGCTGATATCGACCCAGTGCAATGCGGCCGATGCCTTGTTCCTGCGATAGAAGCTGATTTCGCGGCTGCACATCGGGCACCCGCCGTCAAAGAGAACGACCGGGCAATGCTTCTCGTCATGGCTGTCTTGCGTCTTCACTGCATTTTCTCAGGCGAATTTCCGAATGGAGCTCATGCCACCGTCAGCATGCAGCACCTGACCAGTGATCCAGCGAGAGTCATCCGAGAGCAGAAAGCCGGCCAGTGCAGCCAGTTCATCAGGATCGCCGATACGCTCCAGTGGATGCCGGGCGGCTGCAGCCTCGCGCTGCCTCTCCGTGCGGAGAAGTCCTGATGCCAGCGATGTATCTGTCAGTGACGGCGCAATGGCGTTGAAGCGAACCCCGGGTGCATATTCAGCAGCCAGCGAGCGTGTCAGGCCCTCGATTGCGCCCTTTGCCGATGCGATGCTGGCATGCATGGGCATGCCAGTTGTGACCGCCACGGTGGAGAACAGCACCACGCTGGCATGCGGGGCAGCCCTGAGTGCCGGTATAGCCGCTTTCAGTACGCGCACGGCACCCTTGAGATTAACCTCCAGGTCCTGTTCGTAGTCATCCAGCGTCAATCTTTCGAAAGGTTTCAGCCGGATTGTACCCGGGCAGTAGACCAGGCCATCCAGGTCATCGGGAAGGAAATCGGCCGGGAACTCTTGTGAGGAGTCCCAGGCGCGATGTGTGGATTCAAACTCCGGCTCTGTGTTGCGCGTGGTTGTCCAGAGTTCCGCATTTCGCGCCAGCTTCTGGCCAATGGCGCCGCCGATGCCCTGTCCTGCACCGATGATAAGTATCTTTTTCATGCCCGTTTCCTGTGACTGTTTGCGCTACTGTATAGGCAATGAACCGATAATATCTACATCAATACTGTTCGTTATGTGAACATTCAAGATATAAACCAGTAAATTGACTTCTTTTACTCAAATACAGACGTCTTGAACAGGAACATGACAATGAAGATTGTACAGAAAACAGTGATGATGACCGCTCTGGCCGGTCTTGCCTTTCAGGTACATGCCTATGGCAATGCGCCCGTCCGAGGTGGTTGCCAGCCCGGGTACGGACAGCAGCCTTTTTATGGCCCCTATGGCCCGGCCATGCCGCCAGTCTACCCGGCTCCCGGAATGCGCACACCGCCAGTGATGCGCCCACCCATGCGCCCGATGCCTTACCCGCAGCGTTATCCACAGCCGATGCAGCGGCCACCGCTTCAGCAGCAACCGGCCATGCAGCAACCTGCTGAGCAGAGTCCTCAGTCAGGGAAGCCGGGCGAGGCGATGGAGTCGGCATCGGTTTCCATCAGCCAGATGCAGTTCATCCCGCAGCGGGTCGTCGTCAGGAAAGGCGGCAGCGTGACCTGGAACCAGGTTGACAGTATGCCGCACACGGTCACGGCACGGGACGGCAGCTTCACCTCGCAGCAGCTGGGTGCCAACCAGAGCTTCAGCCAGGTGTTCGACAAACCCGGTATCTACAGCTATTACTGCAGCCTGCATCCTTCAATGCAGGCAGTTGTCGAGGTGGTCGAGTAGCGAGTGTCAGGGCCTGCGAGGTGCGACCTCGTGGAACAGGCCGAGATACTCGGCCTTCCACCAGTTCCCCGTGATCTTGCGCTCTCTTCCAGAAGTGAAGCTGTAGCGATAGACAAGAACACGCAGATAGCGCGGTGGTGTATTGGGAAAAGGGTTGTAACGCAGCAGGCCCGTCACCCGCGGGTTGCCTGTCCACAGGCTGTGCATGAAGCGGTCGAACCAGTAGAGATTTTCGCGGCTCCTCGGTGGTATGAACCACATCATCCAGTCGAGACGGGGCTGGTGAGGGATGTTGACGGGCGGACGCCTGTCCAGTTCATACGGCTTGTAGTGAAACAGGTAGGGATG